>NZ_QPTY01000018.1:0-53569 GCF_005236045.1 Enterococcus sp. VV15 | reverse complement strand
GTATGCTCTATTCCCAAGAAGCTCCCACTTCAAGCGTTAAGAACCGTCAGGTTTAGCTAAGTGGTGAGTAGTTCACTAATAAAATAGAAAAGGAGTTTCAAATTAAAGGTTTCTCAATGAGAAAAATTAGTAGTCATTTACCATATGATATCCGTATACCATTACTAGCAATTGAACTTGAATCAATTTTGAAACAATATCAGTTACTTGTCACTTATGAAAAAATTGAGTTAAAGTATCTTTCATATATGCCACCACTGGATATCGAGAAAATTGACTCTTTGTTGCCAAAAAAATATATTCAAGTTTCTTATGAAAAAATACCAGTAACTCAAGATTTTATAGATATTAGGAATTTATTTAAATCTCATAGTTATGTATCGAGATATATATTTGATGAAAGAGTCATTGAGCAGATGGAAATTATTGATTCTTGTATCAGTTATTCGACTCTTTTTTCACAGGACGAAATAGATTTTTTGAATTATTGTCTTAATAACAAGAAATTTAATAATTCACTAGCTATAAGAAACAAATATTTACACGGATCAACAATATACTTTAAATCAGATCAACACAAGGCAAACTATCTGCTGTTGATAAAAATATTTATTATAATTTATGCAAGAATAAACGAAGAACTAACACTAAAAAAATACATTGATAGTTCTGAAGAATCTTAAAGAATATCCTTTTTTATTCTATATACTGTTTGCCTAGTTATATTGTATTGTTTAGCAATCTTTGAAATAGCAATTCCATTTTTAAGATCTTCAACAATGCTTTTATAAACAAGGCGACGTTGGGGATCTTTTGCATTAGCACTGTAAAGCTTTGGTCGGCCTTTATAGACTCCATTTGCTTTCGCAATCTTAATACCTTGTGTTTGTCGACGCTTTGATTCTGTACGTTCTTGCTCTGCAATCATGGCCAAGATCTGAATGATCAAATCTTTAATAAATTTATCCAGGAGAGGATTTCCAATTGCTTCGGCCATGATTGGTAAACTAGTGATGATTAGTTGTACATTTTTCTTTTTGAGGTAATTGACTGAGTCAATGATTTCGTCATAATTTCTGCCTAATCGATCGATGGCTTCGACAATAAAAATATCTTGTTCTCTGACAAACTCTAAAGCTTCCTGAAAAATCGGTCGTTGGGTGATCGTTGCTCCAGATTGTTTCTCGATGAAAATTTTTTCTGCACCGAACTTTTTCATTTCTGTAATTTGTCGTTGTTCATTTTGATCAATCGATGACACTCGAATATAAGCAACTTTCAATTTTTTACCTACTTTCTCGAACTATTTAAAATACACCCTAATCATACATTAGAAATCGAGATTTTTCAATGATTCACCAGTGTCTATTTAGGGTACACTCAAATTAAACACTTGTTTTTATACACTATAAAGAATATCATTATTAATAATCTTTATAGTGTATAAAAGGAGAGTAACATGTCGAAAAAGAAATATGATTTACATGACAACGATTTGATGACTGCGACTGAAGCTAGTTTAAGATGGGGATATGATTCAGGATATGTAAGACAAATGAAGAAAAAATATCCTAACAAAATACCTGAAGGGGAAATCAGATTATTTGGAAAAACTTTAGTAATAACTAGAGAGGGGATGGAAGCTTTAACAGGTAGAAAAGAACCCATACAACGCTTTTTTGTTATTGAAGAAGATAATTGGTCTGTTCAATCGCAAAAAGAAGTTGGAACTTTTGAAGAAGGAACAGAGATACTTAAGCAATGGATACTAAATAATTTAGAACTTGTAAACTTAGATCAAGTCGTACTCAAATATATTGATCCAGCAAAGCAGAAATTCGGACTATCAATTATTCCAGGTAAGAGAATCTATGTAGAATGTAGAAAATAATATAGCATTTAATGTTCATATAACGATTTTAAGATCATTTTGAGTTAATCAGCCCTATAGTTGGTTAAACAAGGAGAATAAGACAATCTCTAAATTGTCATTTATTAGTAAAAATTTTTGCCATTTAAAAAGAAAAGTGACAATAGTATGAGAATTTTTTGTAAGTGTCTACTGATAACTTATTCTCAAATGTTGTAAGGATTTTATTCATTTGTTAATATTAAAAAACGGAACTCCAAAAAAGTCCGTACTCTAATTTGCAGTCTCTCACTCTTTTAGAGTGAGAGTTTTTATTAGATTTTCAAATTAATTAGTAAAGTGATAGAATAAATTGATCATACAAATCAAAAGAAGAAGCAGGGTGATAGCATACCTATGCTTCTTTTTTTATGTATTTAGCTATTTCTTCTTTACAATATCGAACATATGTTTGTATAATGTGAAAGAATGGAGTGTTATTTATGATGGATTATTCAAAAGAGCCAGTAAATGATTACTTTTTAATCGATATGAAAAGCTTTTACGCAAGTGTCGAATGTATAGAAAGAAATTTAGATCCATTAACAACAGAACTTGTTGTTATGAGTCGAGCTGATAATACTGGTTCAGGATTGATATTAGCTTCTTCTCCTGAAGCAAAAAAGCGGTATGGTATTACAAATGTGAGTAGACCACGTGACTTACCACAACCATTTCCTAAAACACTACACGTTGTTCCACCACGTATGAACCTATATATCAAGCGAAATATGCAGGTAAATAATATTTTCAGAAGATATGTGGCTGATGAAGATCTACTGATTTACTCGATCGATGAATCAATCTTAAAAGTGACCCGATCACTGAATCTTTTTACGACTGAAGAAACACGAAGTCAGCGAAGGAAGAAGCTCGCTCAAATGATCCAAGAACGTATTAAAGAAGAGTTAGGTTTGATTGCTACGGTAGGCGTCGGCGATAATCCCCTTTTGGCTAAATTAGCCTTAGACAATGAAGCAAAGCATAATGAAGGATTTATTGCGGAATGGAAGTACGAAAACGTTCCTGAGAAAGTATGGAATATTCCCGAAATGACGGACTTTTGGGGAATTGGTTCGCGAATGAAAAAAAGGCTCAACCAAATGGGAATTTTGAGCATTAGAGACCTTGCTAACTGGAATCCTTATACGATTAAGAATAGATTAGGTGTGATTGGATTACAGCTGTATTTCCATGCTAACGGAATCGATCGAACAGATATAGCGATCCCACCAGAACCGACAAAGGAAAAATCTTATGGTAATTCACAAGTGTTACCACGAGATTATACTAGAAGAAATGAAATCGAGCTGGTGGTAAAAGAAATGGCGGAACAAGTAGCCATTCGTATCAGACAGCATAATTGTAAAACAGGATGCGTTCATTTAAACATTGGTACGTCGATCTTAGAAACGAGACCAGGGTTTTCACACCAGATGAAAATCCCTATCACAGATAATACAAAGGAATTGCAGAATTATTGTCTTTTCTTATTTGATAAGTATTATGAAGGACAAGAAGTAAGGCACGTTGGAATAACCTATAGCAAGCTTGTGTACACCGATTCGCTTCAGCTGGATTTATTTAGTGATCCACAAAAGCAAATTGACGAAGAAAATTTAGATAAAATTATTGACAAGATTCGGCAAAAATATGGTTTTACGTCGATTGTACATGCTTCTTCAATGTTAGAAGGCGCTAGAAGCATTACTAGAAGCACACTTGTTGGTGGTCATACGGGCGGAAATGGGGGAATTAAAAATGATTGATTACAATGATCGTGGACGTTTAAAGTGGGCAGGGTTTTATTTATCTGATCATACTGAAGAAATTGATGCCGACAATGAACAACGAACCAGTCAAAATTTAGCAAAAGAACAAATGACGACTGAAGAGATTGCGGAAGTATTGAACGCTGCAGTCATAAAAAATAGATCAGTATCTATTCAAAAAGAAGAACGAAACGCTGAAGGATACTATCCAGAAGATATTGTTGGCAAGATATTAGGTAGTGATGAGCTGGGGATCTACGTTGGAAAAGACAAAATTCACTACGACGAAATACGTCATATCGAATTTTACCAGGATAATAAATGGAGTCGATTAGAATGAACATTATCCAGCAATATGAGCTAAAGTATATAACCTTTGATCAGCTATCAGAAGAGATTTGGGGTTATGGCCAACGTTTGATAAATGAGGTTGGTGTTGAGCGCTTCTCTTTCTATGTAGAAGCTGCAGCAGGTTATCATAATTTTAGGTTTTATATTTTCCCGTTATTTATATAAGGTATTTTACGGATTCTATAGAGTTATCTCTATGAATCCTTTTTTGTTTTTACAAATAGGAGTAGATACTAGAATAATGCGTGTGTTAAACTATTATTGCAAACGCAATAATAAAGGAAAGTAGGCTTACGCACCATGTCTATCAATACATTTGTTTACTCGCACCCGATCAATGTTTACATTATCAAGAATTTAGGAATCACTGTAGAACAATTTTGTGAGTTATATGCCTACCCACAAGGAACGGTTGCAAGCTGGATAACCCGACAACGTAGAATAAAATCATTACCTGCTTCATTCGTTTATGATTTAAGCCTGGCCTCTAGTTTGAACATGTCTGATGTTTATGAAAAGCTCCTGTCTTTAGAAAAAGAATATGATTCCTTCAAGATTAAACATGATAAAAAAATAAAAAAACATATATAATATCAATCACAATTGTATAATATTACGATATCTTAATATCATGATATCGTAATATTGCTTTTTTTCTAAGAAAATGTACTATAAGAAGGGAATTATTAGTAACAATATAGACAGTTTAGTAATGTTTAAATTATTCTAGTTGCTGCTCACAAAACATATTTCTTATCATTAGTAAAAAATTTTAAAGTAAAAAAAAGTGATTATTTTAATTTCGAATAACATATGAATGATCTTTATATCCGAACCGATATATATATCTTTAAAACAAAATAATTACACAATATTACAATATAATGCAAATACGATATTGCAACATCACAATATTATGATATAATTATATTATAATATAAGATGAATGGGGGATATTTTAATGGCAAGAATATTGTCAGTAGCCAATCAAAAAGGTGGAGTTTCTAAAACTACGACTAGCGTTAATTTAGCAGCATGTTTGAAATTTGTTTACGGTAAAAATGTACTTTTAGTAGACATTGATCCTCAGGGAAATGCTACAGATAATGTAGGTTTCGATATAGATGGAACAAACCAACCTACAATTTATGAAGTATTAAAAGGGGAGGCTGACATTACAGATGCTATTCTGGACTATAAAGGAATTGATGTTTTGCCAGCCGACATAGCCCTTTCTTCCGCAGAAAGGGAATTTACTCAAGTAGGAAGTGAACACAGGCTTAAAAGAGTACTTCAACCAATCAAGGACAACTATGATTATATTATAATTGATTGTCCACCAAGTTTAGGAATGCTTACAGTCAACGCATTTACTGTTTCTGATGAAATTATCATTCCAGTTGAAGCTGCGTATTTCTCATTAAAAGGACTAATAAAGTTAAGTGAAACTATTGAAACGGTAAAAGAATATACGAACGACAAGCTTGAAGTACGAGGAGTCCTATTTACTAAGTATAATAAGCGTTATAACATTTCTAAAGAAATGACGTCTGCAGCAACTGAAATTTCTACAGTCATTGGTGCAAAAATTTTTAAAACGTATATTCGTAGAACAATAACCGTTGACGAAGCACAAGCTGCTGGATCAGATCTAATTAATTTTAATAAACCCTCAACAGCCGAAGATGATTACAAAGCATTTACAGAAGAATATTTAAAAGAAGTTGGTGATTTTGATGGTGGAAGATAATCGCAGTCAAGCTGCAGTAAGTAGACTATTAGGAAATAAAAATAAAAAGAATTTTAAATCAAAAGAAGTAGAAGAAATCGAATTAACTAAGAAAAATATAAGTAAGGTCATAAAAGATCAAGGAAGTAGTGTAAGAACAGCAGATAGTATTCGCATAAATCCAATACTAATGTCAGCACTCAAATATTGGACGACTATTGCTGAATCGGACAAAAGCAAACCAGACGTTATAGAAGATGCGCTATTAAAATCTATACCTGAAGAATACTTAATTGAAGGATACAAACTAGCAAAGAAACAAAATAAAATTTAATTGTAATCCAATATCACGATATTATAATATCGTGATATTTTTTTTACAAAAATCAGTAGTATCAAAGCTGATAAGTCGCTTATCTGCATATTGTAATATCACAATATCATGATATAATATAATTATAATATCGTGATATAATAAATACAAGGATAAACCTTGAATTAGAGCGGTTTGCTTTAATTTATTTTTTAAGGTAAACTAAAAAAAAGATAAAAAAAATACTACTGCTTTAACAAAGTTTGGCGACTTATCAGCAGTAGAAAAATATATAGTGGATAGATATATTTGTTTAATTCATTGTACCACAGTTTTAAACAAAACGCTATCCTACAGAAAGAGGATTAGCTATGAATGATTTTAATTATTACAAATCAAAAGAAATTTATCGTGAAAAATATTATCAAATGCCTAAGGTATTTTTTACTAACGAAAAATACATGGATCTATCAAATGATGCAAAAATTGCATATATGCTACTTAAAGATCGCTTTGATTATTCAGTTAAAAATAACTGGGTAGATTCTGATGATAATATATTCTTCATATTCACAGTTGAAGAATTAATGAAATTGTTACAATGCCGTGAAGGTAAAGTATCTAAAATCAAAAAGGAGTTAGAAAAAGCAGGTCTTCTGAAACAGAAAAGAGGAAGAGTAAATAAACGTGACGGTAAGATTGAATCTATGCCTAATTTATTGTACTTAGGCAAGCCAGAAGTTACGACTCAAGACGTTTTTAAAATCATAGAAGATGAAGACAATAATGATCTTACCGTAATTGCGAAAATCGCAAATACGGTGAAACCGCAAGAAATCAATGATCCCACCGTAATTGCGGAAATCGCAAATACGGTAAAAGCCAGTCATAACAAGGACTCAACCGTAATTGCGAAAATCGCAGACAATCTATTCTATTCTTCTAATTCTTTAGACACTAATAGACACAATATAGACACTGAAAAAGATCAGTTACAGGAACAAGTATTACTAGATAATTTTGAAACAATTATGAAAGACAATAGCATTGCTACCTTTGTTCCTGAACGAGTACTAAGTTTGATTAAAACATTTTCGGCTAGTTATAGTGAAGCTCAAAAGACAGTTCAGACAATTCATAACGCAAAAGTAAAAGCAGAAAAAGATACTCAAACTAAAATTATTTTTGAAGAGATTGATATTTACGGTATTCATGCTGAACAAGAATTATATCAAACACTTTTAAAAGCCTATCAAAAACAGAAGACAGAAAAAGTCGAAAACATTCAAAATTTAATCTTTGTTTATGTTAAGAACTGGTTTATGGAAAACCCGATTGCTGCAAAACAACAAGCTGAATCAAGCCAAGAATTACCGAAAGTCTCTTTAAACGATTGGACAACCGATGTAGTCTAAATATGCGTTAAGGTAATTTTTTAGTTGAAGTATATTCAAAAAATATAACACCAAATTAGATTTTTTTTATAATTTTAATTTTATTACAAATGTTACAATAAATTAATTGTTATTACGTAGTTTTTAGATTAAAAAATTACGAAAAGAATCACAATCGTAGATTTTAAAGTCATAATCGTAAACTTAAATGGTTATTTTCACCTCAAAAAAAGGGAACAAGTGTTTGCATTTACGTTTTTTTGAGTTATAATAATTCGTGAAAAGAGGTAATTCATTTATTTACCTAAGCTGAAAAGCCTGATATTACTTCTTTTCAGGCAGTGTTGCTAATATTCATTTACATTTTTTTGTATAATTTTAGTTGTTTTAAATTTAATTGTCTGCTATGCTTGTGATGAATTGATTTTCGTTCTGCACTTTTGGACGATAAATTTGGACAATTGAAAATACAAAAAAAGAAAGGCCCTGTGAGACTCGGAAGGCTGGTAACCTTCGTCGACGTCCACAGGTGGCATTAAGAAACCCTTTAATCCCTTAATGCGTTTACCTTTCAGTGTTACGGTATGACCCGCAACGGACTTTAGTATAACAGATATTCAAAAGTGATACCACTTTTTTTGAACTTGTAAAAGTTAAAAATACGTGATATTACAATGAATCTATGCCAAGCATAGTGTTAGATAAAAGTCTGTGTGGCTCTTTGCCGTGTGATAAACACTGAAATATGAGGGAACGCATACAAACATGCGTTCCCTCTTTTTTGTTTGTCAAGAACGGAAATCAATTCACTATTTTAGAAAAATAACAAAAAAACTTGTTAAGAATATTTAAAGAAAGTGAGAGAAGTATTCTATGTCATATACAGGAATTTTGAGTCTCGAAGATATTTGTCACTACGGTAAACGGTGTACCGCTACAGAGAAAATCACGAAGAAACTATCAACAGGCCAAAGTAAAACCGTTGTGCAGTGTAAGAAATATATAATCCAGAAAGACAAAGTCTCAGAAGAAATGATTTATTACATTGGGAAACGCAAGCAAATAATTTTAAAAGATTCTATCCCTTTAAAAGAGCTATATCCAACCATCAAACATGTTTATGACCAAAACGGTGTACTGATTGGTCGAAGAAAAAATGGAGTCTTGCGTTGTACCGCAAAAGGGATGGGGCGTTTAATCAGCTGAATTGATCATTCTCATAACTTGTATTTTATCGTTTTTCGCTTGCTTGAAAATATTGTCGAGACTTCTAAAAGAACTTAGAATCACTAGAAAAATAAGGAGTAGACTTGATCTATCAACAATTCCTTTCGGGGGGGACGGGGTAGGTTTTTACGATTGGTAACGTAAAAAATTGGTCAATCGAGTAAATGCCCTTGTTTGGATAGTGGTGAAATGAATTTGTGTAAATAATATGCACAGAGTAAACAAGAGGGAATTTAGAAGTTAGACAAGTTAGAATAGCGCCTAGATTAATCATGAGCAGCTACTAAGGGATCTAGGCTTTGACGCAAACTCATGGAATAAGGAGTAGGTCTTCTCGTAATGGGGAGGACGCACAAGAAATTGTGTCGTGTGCTGCAGTACATGTAGATACTTGCGAGGACGTTGGTCATTGGATCAATCGAGCATTTACCGATTTCTACTAGGGTTTCTCGTTTCGGACGCCATAAACGAGTCGATATTTTTTATGTATTTTTAAGTAAACGAAAAACGATAAAATATGAACGAGTCCTGAATAAAGTGAAAAAATTGATATAAAACATAGAGAAAATGAAATTTACGTAATGGAGGAATGACAAATGAAAAATTATGATCCGAATATACGATTTGGCACACATACTATTAAGGTTTCTTTCCAACGTTGGGATTACAAAGGATTTGTGACGTTTAGAAGAGGCGGAAATTGTAAAGGATTAGATGTTTTAGCATTAGACGAGGATGATTTATACGATCAAAAATTGACTGATAATCCAATTGGATTCGGCTTGCTACCTGAAGATGATGAAGGTAATGAATGGTTTAAAATGACGCTTATGAATGATAATGGAGACGAATTATCTGTTGAAGATATTTGGTCATATTTGAGTGATTATATTGTCAGCGTTGAAATCATTGACTTTGTAGCGGATAAAGAAGAATAAAAACTGGAGGAATAAATTATGAAATTTTTCGAAGTAAAATCACCATACTATTATGCGTTAATCGCAGCAAAGAATGAAGAAGACTGTGCAGAATTGTATGAACAAGTAGTAGCAGATATCGAGGATCACGAAGAATTTATTCGATGTTTGCATGAGTTAAATCGAAATGAAGCAATACAAAAGAATGCGAAAACAATTAGTGAAGAAACGTTACAACCAATCGGTATGGAGGAAGCTACAAGAGACATTTTTACAATTATTGATGAACAAAAATCTTGTGTATTAAGCATTGATTCTACATTGGTTTAATAGATCCAAGATTCGATGATTGTGTTTCAAAGTAAAAAGAAATTTGGTAATGACTCTCAGGCCAATTACTTAGAAAATAGCCAATGAACATTTATCTTTTTACAAATTCGATTTTACAGATAAAGGCTTAGAAGGAATCACGACGATTAATAAAAAGGTAGTATTACCTTAGACATTGAGTAAGGAATTTATTTAGGAGGCAAAATAGATGGCGCGACCAGTTTTAGAGGCGATGGATATGGATACTTTGACAAAAGAAAGGTATGTACAGCTGTTAGCTCGTGGTTATTCACCTAAAGATGTATTCAAATCCCTATCTAAAGGAACGGATATGGAAAAAGAAAGATTACGAAAAGAATTCGATTATTGGAGAACCCATAATGGAATCAAGGATTTGAAACCAGCACGGCCAGTAATTAAACGAAAGAAAAAGATAACTGAAGACTGAAGTGTAGAGCGTATGTGATCATAGGCTTTTTTATTTTTGCTAAAAACGATGAAACAAAAACACCTTAAAAGATTATCTGTCATGCAATATATCAATGATATGCAGATAACAGGAAAAGAGAAAGCTTGTTTGTTAGGTTCAATGAAAAACTTTGAACAGTTGAGTCGAACTTATGTGAAAACAAGTTCTAATTGTCAACTATTGTTAGAAGTCTCATGACATTCATTAATAGAATTCATTTTTAAATCTTTTTCTATGGAAATGAGAAAAAGATTTTTTGTTTTGTCTGAAAGGAGGTAGAGGAATGAAAAAATGGTTGATCGGTTTATTAGGAGTTGCTTTAATCGCTGCTTGCAGTGTGTTTGGCTATATTAGCTATCAAAAACATGAAGGAGAGGTGTTTAAACAAAATATCGAAAAAAAGATTCCCGTAGATCAAATCAATACACATGCAAAGAGTTATAAGGAGGATGCAACGAACGTCAATAATGATATGTCTTTGGGGCAAATGTTGTCCATACAACAAGAAGCAATCAACATGGGCGTCAATAAACAAGTATTTGCACAAATTCAGATTCCTGCACTTGGTTTAGCATTGCCAATTTTTAAAGGGGCAAATCAATACACTTTGAGTCTTGGAGCGGCTACTTATTTTTATGAAGATGCTGAAATGGGCAAAGGAAACTATGTCCTAGCAGGTCATAACATGGAAATGCCAGGTGTTTTATTTTCTGATATTCAAAAGTTGTCATTAGGGGAGGTGATGGACTTAGTTAGTAACGATGGCGTCTATCGTTACAAGGTAACGCGTAAATTTATCGTACCTGAGTACTTTAAATTAATCGATGGCGTTCCTGAAGAGAACTCTTTCTTGTCTTTGCCAAAGAAAGGAGAGAAACCCTTATTAACGTTGTTTACTTGTGTTTATACGTCACAAGGAAAAGAAAGATACGTGGTACAGGGAGAGCTACAATAACAAGGTTTTAATCAACGCGAGTCGTTGAAATATGAAATGAGGAGATAAAAAAATGGCAATAAATCGGTATGTAAAAAAAGCTGGAATGCTTGTTGGAATGTTAGGAATCATTGCAAGCTGCTTTCAGGGGTATCAAGCACATGCAGAAGATGTCACGCAAAAAACGCCACCAGAGAAGGTCAATATCACGGTTCATAAATTAATGTACGATCAAGGAACGCAATTGAATGTTGATATTGACGGGATCAAAAACGATGGTTATACGCACGATCAATATCCTACAGGTGTAACGAAATACAACAAGGCAGATTATGGTGATGTTGAGTTTACGTTAGGAAATATTACGGATCAAGTATTACCGACTGAAGATTCTGATCTAACCAACGCGAAAGTGGACGAAATCGTTAAAGATGTAGAAGACAAGGGATCTAACAGTGAATACGTCAAGAATGCAACCAACAAAATTACTTCAGCTGTAGATGAAAATGGTGAGATCACTTTTGCTGATCAACCAGCCTATGTCAATTCCAAAGGGAATGTATATGTGGTTTATGAAAGTAAATCCGCTGCTGGATTAGTCACACAAAAAGCAAAACCAATGGTTGTGATTGCGCCAA
The DNA here is from genome assembly GCF_005236045.1 of Enterococcus sp. VV15. NCBI lineage: Bacteria > Bacillati > Bacillota > Bacilli > Lactobacillales > Enterococcaceae > Enterococcus > Enterococcus sp. VV15. The sequence continues at coordinate 41,586 of NZ_QPTY01000018.1, read as the reverse complement.
TGACTGATAATACAGGTTCAGGTTTTTTAAAAGACATTCACTTATATCCTAAAAATATTGTTTCTAAGTTGAGTTTTGAATTAACGAAATTTGGTGACGATGGCACAGCTCAAAGCAAACAAACACCTTTAAAAGGGGCAAAATTTGAGTTATACAAGGGCGAACCTGGAAAAGGAACAAAATTAGGAGATCTTGTATCGGATGATCAAGGAAAGCTGACTGCTAATGATTTGACGTTAGGAAAATACTATTTTGTAGAAGTTCCTTCAGAAGTTGTAGTGGGATCAGATAAAGAACCAACAGCAGATCAATATTTATTAGGCGCAGACGCTCGCAACGATGCGCACAATAAATTAACCTTTGAAATTACGAATGATGGCGTGACAAGTGACTTAAAAGCTTCATACGTAAACTATAAAGCACCAGTGATCGATAAAACAGTAACAAATGGAACAGGACAAGAACATTCTTTCCAAATTGGTGACGCAGTAAATTATCAAGGAACGATTCATATCCCAACAGACATTGCAGGCGGAGCAGACGGTATCACAGTAAACGGCGTGAAAAGCGAAACTTCTCCTTACAGTGTATTTAAATGGGGGGATACAGCAGGACAAGGACTTTCTTATGTCGCTGCTAAAGCAAATATCAAAGTAACAAATAAAGATGGATCAGTGGTATTAAAAGAAAATACAGATTATAAGATCCAAAATTCAGAAAATAGCTTTGTGATCGATTTTATCGTGAATAATGGCCAAGTAAGTGATACTGTCGCAAGTTTACACGGACAAGATCTTCAAATGACTTATAACATGTATGTAAATGACAGCGCAGCTGTTGCCAATCCATTAACAAATAGCGTGGATTTCGTTTATAACAACAATCCATTTAATCAGGAAGAACACCACGAAAAAACGAAAGCTGACGTTGTGACTTATGGTGCAAAATTCTTAAAAGTCGATAGCGGACTATTTGGAACAGGAATCAAAGCAACACCGCTTGAAGGCGCAGAATTTGCTGCTAAAAACGCAGAAGGAAAATATTATGGTGGATTAGTTGATACGGATAAAGACGGTGTCAAAGAAGCAGTATGGGTGGACGATGTAGCAAATGCAGCGATCCTAAAATCAGATAAAGAAGGTCACTTTGAAATCACTGGTTTAACTGAGGGTGAATATTCACTGGAAGAAACAAAAGCGCCTGAAAACTATCAAAAATTAACGAAAGAGATCTCTTTCAAAGTAGACAAAGATTCATACAAAGAAGAAAACCGAATCACGATCAAAAACAATCAAAAAGCTTCCGTACCAATGACTGGTAGCAACGGTTTTCAAACGTATGTATTGGTCTCTTGCTTGTTGCTAGGAGCAGGGGCACTTTCTGCAGTTGTTTACTTTAAGAAGAAAGCTTAGAAGGATCAAAACCAATGATTATCAGGAAGCCTAAGAAAAAGCGAATCATGGGTAAATGGATCATTGCTTTCTGGTTACTTTCAGCTGCAGGTGTCTTACTTTTGATGCCTGCTGAAGCGAGCGTAGCGAAATACCAGCAAAATCAGCAGATTGCCGCAATCGATCGAACAGGAACGGCAGCAGACACGGATTCTTCTTTGGATGTTGCTAAGATTGAGTTAGGCGATCCCGTTGGTATTCTTACCATTCCAAGTATTTCTTTAAAACTACCAATTTATGACGGAACGTCTGACAAAATTTTAGAAAATGGTGTAGGTATTACGGAAGGAACGGGTGATATTACAGGAGGAAACGGTAAAAATCCTTTAATCGCAGGACATAGCGGATTGTATAAAGATAATCTTTTTGATGATTTACCTTCAGTAAAAAAAGGAGAAAAGTTTTATATAAAAGTTGATGGTGAGCAACACGCTTATCAAATCGATCGGATTGAGGAAGTGCAAAAAGACGAACTACAAAGAAACTTTGTCACTTACTTAGAACCAAATCCCAATGAAGATCGAGTAACGCTAATGACATGTACACCTAAAGGAATCAACACACACCGTTTCCTAGTGTATGGGAAACGAGTAACCTTTACAAAATCAGAATTAAAAGATGAAGAAAATAAGAAACAAAAATTATCTTGGAAATGGCTTTTAGGAAGTACTGTTTTTCTTTCAGTCATGATTATTGGTTCGTTATTTGTTTATAAAAAGAAAAAATAAAGGAGGGGAACCAACATGAGAAAACGAAAATGGCTATTTGTTTGTGCAGCCGCTCTTTTTTCTTCCACTGCCTACACACAGTTCACGGTTGCAGACAGTCAAGAAAGCACGGATAGCACAGAACAAACAATCCAAATGTCAGATAGCAGCACTATTCAAAGCAGCGATGAAACCGTCGATTCGTCAACAGTTGATTCTTCAGAAGAACCTAAAATTGCTGAAGACGATCAAATAGTCAAACAGACCATTCACGTTCAAAAGATTATTTCTTCAGAACAATTAGACAACCAGGGGCAAAAGCTTGAAAAACAAGAAGGAGTAAATGGCGCGAAGTTTTCTGTTTATGATGTATCGGACATTTTACAAAAGATGGATGTTAAGGATCTCTCAACTGATCAAATTGAATCCCAATTAAAAGATCGAGTGAAAAAACTATCCAGTGATCAATTGAAGCTAGTTTCTAATGGAGAAACAAAAACAATTGATCAACAAGCTGGTGTCTTTGAATTCTCGGTAGAAGTACAGGCTAATCAGAAACAAGCTTATTATATTGTCAATGAATCAAGTCCTGAAAACATTTCTAATAGCGAGGATATTTTGCTATTAACACCTGTTTCTGATAAAAACGGTGAATTCTTAAAGGATGTGTGGATCTATCCTAAATCAGAAGCTTCGCAACCTAAAGAAGAAGTAAAAAAAATCGTTTCTACTGGCGTAAAGAAAAACTTCTTTGAGAATTGTTGGGATTTTGTTACTCACTTGTTTTCTAGAGATTAAGGAAGAAATAAGATGAAACTGATTAAATTATTATTATTCAATCTTTCTTGTTTAACCGCAGTCTTATTGTACTGCGGTTTATTGTTTTCTCAACTATCTATTTTACCAAGTTATCAACCCTACCTAATGAGGATGTTAAACATACCAGCGGCTTCTATGCCGCTAGATATTATGGGAAAGCTCATTAGGAATCCATTATTTACTACGATCAATTTGATCGTTGTTATCGGAATTTCACTAGTCATTTATAAAAAAGAGGAGATGAGGAGATGAATTTTAAACACTTGTGGACCAGACGGTTAAAATATATATTTCCCATAATGATGATGTTAGGTACATTGTTTGGGTTAAAAACAGCCAATGTCTTTGCTGAAAAAGTTATTGTCGATCCGTCAAATCCAATTCAGAACGTAAAGAATAATTTTATTATTCCAAAAGATGTACCGAATACTAACACAACAATCAAAGTCTATGATTCAGGATCTGTTCAGAAAAAGCATTTAGCAGCAAATCAGGGCAATGCTTGGGGTAATATCAACTATTTAACTGATAATAATGTTGCTCTAAACACGCGTTATCCTTCTTTTCAAAAGAATTATGGACAAACTTCATTAATTATTGATAATGTGACCTCAAAAACTCGAATTGAAGCAGATTACGGAAAAATTGCAACATATAAAGGAGAAAAGGTTAATGTAAAGCTTGTTTTTTCTGATATTAAACTGTTATCTGATGAATTTCCTTTTGCCACTTTAGGTAATCCTTATAAAGCAGCGTTTAATAATGCGAATAGTTCGATTAGTAAAAGCAAAAAAAGACTACTATTCTATATCTCAGATAATCTATATAGTGGGTTTCATTATCATGCTTCACAAATGAACGTACAACTAGTAGTTACACATGATGACGGTTCACCAGTAATATTTGATGGAGATACGTTTATTAGCTTTAATTCTTTAAATCCAATTGCGAAAAATTCAAATAATACTCAAAGAGGGGAATACGCTTACTATCATGGTATGAATAATTCTGATTGGTATGTAACGAAAGATACCGTGTTAACTGAACAGAAATCCTATTACAATAATTTGACTGTAGTTGGTGGAAATAACAAGGCTCCATTTGATAAAGGGCTTTATTGGAATGATCATTATGATGAATTAGGAAGTGAAAAGTTCAATCAAGCGACAGTATCTTTCCGAATAAAAGGATCGAATCCTTTATTTGTTGTAGGTGGAAATTTTGCTACATGGTCAAGTTTATCATCTGCAACTCTTTTTAGTGTTGTTCCTGATCAACCTGAAAAAACAGGGATTGATAAAGATGGAAACAATGTAAATGAAAAGATGTTACAAGTAGGAGACACGATTCAATATCGAATCAAACAGAAGGTGAATCGATTGGGAGTGGACTTACTAGAAGTTTATGATCGATTTGAATTAATTGATAATTTACCAAAAGAGGTAGATTACATCGATGCACATGTAGAAAGTGATTCAAATAAAAAGTTCGATATCTCTGGTGAAGTAACCTATGACAAAACAAAACACCAGGTAAAATATGTAGCGAATGCTGATACATTAAAAAATCGAATTAAGTATAACGGCGAAACTTACGAATTGGTGATCAATGTAAAAGTCAATGAATTGGCCAATCAAAATAGTGTGGCTAAAAATCAGGGAACGTCGATCATTAATAAAGTAGAAAAGGATACAAATATCATTACCGTTTATTTCCCTAAAATTCCAGTGAAAGAAGTGCAACAAGATGGAAAAGACGTAAACGGACGAAATGACGGTAAGAAGGGTACACCGACAGCTCCTTTAAATGCAGGGTCTGAAGTACAATATTTAGTCACACAAAAATGGCATACAAAAGGCGTAGACGCTGCGTCAGATCACTACAAGCAATTTAGTATTCAAGATCCGATTGAAGCTCGTTTGACGTATAAAGAAGGATCTGCGCAAGTAATAGATAAGAGTACAGGTAAAGATATTACTTCTGAAGGCACACTAACCTATGATAGCAATTCAAGAACACTAAAGTGGGAAGCTTCTGCTGATTTCTTAAGTAACAATCTTTTAGACGGACGAGAAATTCAACTGATATTTACAGCTAGAACCCCACTACAATCAGAAAAAAATATTGATAACCAAGCCGTAGTAGCAGTAGATAATGTTTCTAATAAAACAAACGTTGTGACAATTGGTGTTGATCCTAACTTGCCACAAGTTATTGTTCCTAAAACAGGTTCTACACATTTAGTAACAACTTTAGTGGTCAGCTTACTATTACTTGTGTTAGCTACTTTTAGTTATGTGGTTCTTAAGTAGCTTCCTTTTCAGTTTTAGAAGTTTTTCTGGGAGAAAAACCATTTATACTTGATAAATCAGAAACTATTTCTTCAGATTTAGAGTATTTGAATTTTTTTCATTTGAATCATTTTTTGAAGGAACATGATTATAATGATCCAAAAACAGTCTTATTCTAAGGAATAGGGCTGTTTTTTTAGGAGGAATAACATGCGATTATATATTGTTCAAAAATTTTTTGATAATGAATATCTTGAAGATCATATTATCTTTTATGACGAAGACATGATGATTCAGTATTTAAGAGAGGTCAATCAAGCTAGTTTCTTTGTTTATAGAGGAATCGTTGTTGACCCGTTTTTTAAAGATATAGAAAAAACTTTTTTTGATCCTCATAAAAGTATTTCAGAACTTTTTGATGAATTTAGAAAAAATATTAAGACAGAATATCAATTTTTGGCACAAGAATTGTTTTATAGAGCCTGTCCTTTTACTATAAAAAATAAAATTTTTATTTAATTAAGCAAAAAACAAGGCTGAAAATCAGCCTTGTTTTTCTATTTGAAAATTGGGTTGGCACTAATAAATACGTTGTCTGAAGAAAGTGATCCGTCTGCAGAAACTTCATAAGCATGGGATAAACCAACGATGCTTTGATTGTTGTAAAGCAAGTTTGCGTTATGAGCAGGGCTGTCTTTCCACATAATCATGGCATTCAGTGCTCCCGTATCTGAAAGGATATCGTCAACGTAAAGGTAGAAACTATTGATATTTTCACCTTTACCGCCATAACAACCTAGGCTTTCAAGTAGATCTTGGAATGTACCACCACCAGGTCGATAGTGACTGAAGCTTACTTGCAATTCTTTTGCACGTATATCAGCAGCTTTTTGTACGACGTCGTTAAATTGCATTGGAGCAACACCGTTTTGTTGACGGTAGCTATTTAACCAAGCAAGTTCTTTTTGACGCACATAATTGTTTAAATCACTTAATGAGATATTTTTGTATTTGAAAGTGATTGTTCGATTTTGGTCAACATTATTGATTACACGTTGTCCATTTTTATCAACGGTAACAGATGAATCGTCATTTCTACACAAGAAGTAGTTTTGATCGGTCATATTTTTCCAAGGAGTTGAGAAATTGTCTCCCTCGTAAACCGTTTGTGTTTCAGTAGATAAAACAGCGTTGGTGTCAATGTTTATATGGTTCACAGTGACGTTATATTGATGAGTATAGGAAAAATTGATTCCTTGGTTGCTTGTAACGTTGTTTAAAGTCACAGTGTTGCTAGAGCTTTCTCTAGGGTCAAGAACAAAATTAGTGAACGTAGGTGCTTCAATTGTGATGTTTTGTCCATAAACGACGGGATAACTCTTACTGTAATTATAGAGTTCTTGGATATTTGGATCAGTATCTGACACTTTATTTGGACGAGCTTTCACTTCAACTAGAAAGACTTCGTCATAGTAAAAAGTAAATGTGGTATTTGTGTTAATCGTTTGTGTTTGTGTTTCATTCCCATTTACTTGGTACTGTGGTGCTTCAAAGTTAGTCAAGTCGGTTCTAGCTTTTGCAGTGTAACTTGTACCAGCTTTTACTGAGACATGTTCTTCTTTTAGCAGCGTTCCAGTTTGTCGATTCATATGACGGACGGTTACCGCATATTCTGAAGGTTTAGGTTTGTGTTGTAATCCTTTAAATGCAGAATCAAGACTATTTTTAGCATTATTTACTTGGGTTTGAGAAGCCTTAGAATCGTCTAGTACTTTTTTAGCATTGGATAAAGCAGTCTGAAAATTATTCCAAGATCCTTCTGTAAAATCACCTTTAGCAGTTGATTTTACTTGGTTGTACAAGGTTTGTAATTCCGCTTTGTTCACTGTAGGAGCTGGTTTTTTCTTTAATTCCTTGTAAGCAGAATCTAATGTATTTTTGGCACTATCCACTTGCTTTTGAGTCGCTTTAGAGTCATTTAATACTTTCTTAGCGTTGTTTAAAGCGTTTTGAAATACGTTCCAGGTATTGTCGGTATACTCACCTTTTTTAGTTCCCTTAACGCTCGTATAAAGGGCTTCTAAAGCTGATTTATTCACTTTGGGTGTAGAGGTGTCAGCGCCATACCAACCGATTCCTTCGTATTTCCAACCGTAGTCTTTGGTTAACCATTGTACTTCTTTCCAACTGGCTGTGTAATGATGTGAACCAGATTTTACGCCAGGAAGGAAAAGGCGGTAGATCGGTTTATTATTTTTTTCGGCAGAACGCCATGCAGGCCCTTCATAAGTCCAGCCGTAATTTTTGGTCAACCATTTCACTTCATCCCAACTAGCTGTGTAGTGATGATCACGAAGGCCATTATTGTATAAACGATAGACAAGGTAGCCACCGCTAGTCGGTGCTTCCCAAGCGGGGCCTTCATAATTACCCCACTTAATTTTCACTAGGTGATCACGTTCTTTTGTGCTAGAGGTGTAAAAATGTTCATGGTTATTTGGATTATAAAGTCGATACATGACGTTAGTTGAAGCAGCGTCAACAGATCCAGCAAGACCAAGTGTGGCAGCAAATGTTCCAATAGCTATAACGGTTTTTAGGTTTAATAGTTTCATATTTTCAACTCCTAAATAAATTAAATGTTTTTACAAGCTAATTGTATGACGGTATACCGACAAAGTCAACAAAAAATGACGGTGTACCGATTAAAATGCAATAAAAAACCAATACTTATTTAACAGTATTGGTTTTTTATTATTGATTTTCATATAATTTTTTTCGTATTATCGCCATTTTAGTGAGTTTGATTGCATTATCAAAACGCATTTTATCGATTGAGGAGGTTTTATTAATCAAGTCAATAACTGTAGTGCGCGCGACACCTGATTCTGTATATATATCTTTAACGGAGATTCCACTTTCAAATAATAACCATTCGATTTCATTTTTATCAGCGTACATTGCAATCCTCCCTCTTGATTTTTCTTTATTATAGCTCTTTTTTGTAATAAACCACAATATCAAGAGAAAAAATTTCTATAGAAAGGTGGAAAATTATGAGTATCCGTTCCCCGTGTGCAAAAATGTGGTTTGTTGCTACTTTCGTTATTTGATATACTAAAAATAAACAACGAAAGAAGGAATGAAATGAAGAAAAAGCAACTATGGTTTGTCTCTATGTTTGCAATATTTTTTATTATTTTAAGTGGATGTTCAAGTAACAAGAATTCTGAAGCTAAAGAAGATAATAGTTTATTGCAACCAGGAACTGTTTGGAAAAGAAAAATAGGTGGATTTTGGTATAAGCTAAAAATAATAGATGATACTACTTGGGAATATTCTGAAGAAATGAATCCTGAACCTGTACAGGTAAGCGTAGAAAAACAAAAAGATTATCAAGGATTAGAGAGATACAAAGTGGTAGATTCTGGAGGTGTCAGCGAATTTATCAATAAACCAGATTATCTTTTTATTGTTGTTCCTTATGAGAAAGATGGCGTACAAAAAATGATTTTGCTTGGATCTAGCAAGGATGAAAAGCGAACAAAAGAGAAGTTAATTCATGATGGATCAGAGTTAAATAAATATAAGTTACAAAAGACTAGCGAGTGATTGCTGGTCTTTTTATTTACCCTAAAGGAGGAGTCATAGTGGCTAAAGCTAAAACACCATTTGAAAAAGCTGCGTCTAAAATCTTAGAGCGTCGTGGTATCTCTGAAACACAGTGGAAACAAGAAGTTCTTGAAAAAGTACAATTTGATCTGTTGCGAGGAAAAGATAAGGAACTAGAAGGATATATCTATCAACGTGAACGTGAAAAACTTGTATTCGATGAAATTATTAAACATTAAAAGGAGCGAACAATCTTATGTTTGAATCAATCACAATGAATTTTTTAACTCAACCGAAAGTAGTAGCTGCGGTTGATATTTTTAGAGCATTACAAAGTGCAGCAACTAGTTTAAAAAACAATCTGATGATCTTTGCGGCTGTTGCGGCCGTTGCCTCTATTGTTCTTGGGGGTATTTTCTTCTTCTTTGGGCGAAGAGGAGCTGAAAATGGGAAGATGCACGTCGGGTATGTCTTGATGGGGGTAGGAGTTATTTTAGCTGCTGCTTCTATAGTGGTTTCATTATTTGGGATGTTTGGACAAACTCCACAAGGACTGTAAAAAAACAAATCAAAGGAGTAAAAAGTACAATCCTACTTTTTACTCCTTCTTTTATGAAAGGAGAATATTCATGTACTTTACGATTGTAGGCAATACCAAAATGGATAAGGAGCTAATAAAAAAAGCCACGAAGGAAGTAGGAAAGCGTACTTCTTTTTTACCGAAAACTATTAAATATTCTGTTATTGAAACGGAAGAACAGCTACATGTGTTAGGGAAAGTACTGGAACAAGAAAATCAGTCTTCTGTTAATTTGAGCCTCACGTTACATGATACAGAAGGAAAAATAGAGAAAGCTGGTACAGAATATGTTTTTGGCCCAATGGATTATCAAATTTCAGAAGGTTTCTATCCTACATTGATGGATTTAATCCGTCTTGATGTGTTTAAAGAAACAGATGAAACCATGAGTGTAGAAGAATCTTATCGAAATGAAAAACTTCTACAAGTTTTAGAAGAAGAGTTAGAGAGAGACCAACTGAAAGATAGTCAAGTAAGTAAAAGCGAGGTAAATGAAGAAGCACCATGGGAACGGCCAATCTTTCCAAAAGATGAACCAAAAGAAAAAGAGCCAGTAAATGATGGCGAACAAGCTGACATTCCGATTCAGGAATCGATATTTGAAGAAGAAATCGATGTGATGAATCAGTTGGATGACGATCCCTTTGAAGAAACAATGCAGGATGAAGAGACGGCCAAAGTAGAAATTGATCCAGTTGAAGCTATTGAGGAGCCAACATGGACTGAAGGAGATTCTCAGGAGTATATTGAACCACTTATTAGTAAAGAAGTAGAGAAAAACGAAACAGAGATACAAAAGGCTACTGTGTTTGATTATATTTTGGATCAATATCCACCAGAACATGAATGGATGAAAGAAAAAAATAAATTATTTTTGAATGAGCTTTATTCGAAGTATCAATTACCTCAAACCTATCAAGCTTTTCTAGAGAGTAAAGAAGAATTAATCTCACAAGGGAAAGGCACGCTTTTAGAACAGTTAGAGTCTGTCCAATCAACAAATTGGCATGAGCTTGCACAAGAAGATTTATTAGCCATCTTTGAAGAACGTCAACAGGAAACGGATCAAGAAATTAATGAGTATGCGACGGAACAGTCGTCTAATTGGGAGAAAGCAAAAGAAGAACTAAACAAAGAAGAACAGCGAGTGATTGAAGAAGAAGTACAAAAAATTAAAGAACGTTATGAAAAGAAACGCGATAATGCGTATGCCTTGTGTGTCGAAAAAATTAATAATTTTACTCAGACGAATCAAGAAGCATTATCGAAAGAAAAAGAAAACTTATTAAAAGAACGTATAAGAGAACGAAAAGAAGAATTTTACCGAGGCTTGCGTACAGATAAGCTAAAGATTAGCAAAGAATTAAATGAGCAATTGAATAAACTCTATCAAACAACAATTGAAGTTCTTATGGAAAGACACGAGCAGATCCAGCAAGAATTACAAACACAAATTCCAAAATGGAAAAAAGAGTATGAAATCCATCAACAAGAATTGAAAGAACAAGAAGAAAAAGAACGGCAAAAAGAAAAAGAACGCGAACAATTAGAACTAAAAAAACGTGAACAGGATCTTGCTGAACAAAAAATAGCAATAGAAAAACAACGGTTAGAGCAAGAAAAGGAAAAAGAAGCAGCTGCTCGTAAGGAACGTCAAGAACAAATGGATATATTGCGACAAGCACAGTTAAATTATCTATCACAACCTCAACCTACGCCTTCAGTAGCTACTGTTCAAACGCCAGTGAACAACCAAACAAATCCAACTTTTTCATCACAGCGTTCCTTTAACGGATGGATGGTGGGATGTATTGCAAGTTTAAGCTTGCTTTTAGGTGGAGGAACAGTATTTGCTTTTAATCATATCAATCAATCTTCACAGGCTGATTCTGTAGCCACAACGGCGTCAATCAAGGAAGAAGCTCAGGAACAAGCAAGAAAAGAGTATGAACAACAATTAAAAGAATTATTGAATCGTACCAATCAGTCAACAACAGAGTCAAGCATGGAAAGCAGCAAAGAAAGTGACTCTAGTAAGACCAAAGAAAGATCAAGCAATTCAACTGTACAATCAAACACTTCCGAGAGTTCAAAAACAAATGAGGTGAAATAATGCGTGTTAGAGAAACAACGAAACGAAAAGACAAACCTTTTAATCTAGAAAAAAAGAAATATCTATCACATTTTTATCGATATGCACCAGCAGGTGAAAGATTACCCGGTAAGCATGATAAGCGAGTCAAACAAAAACTAATGTATAGTGGTTTAATCTATCTTCCTTTAGATTACTTAGTGACAAGAATACCTGAAGCTTTCAATCGATTTGAGATTATTCAAGGAAGCCTACAAGGCATGAATATTTTTCAGTTACAGGAAATGCCGCAGATCTTTCATTTTGATTCAGCTGGTTTTTGGAATCCTTTGACGCCAACAACAAGTTTAGGAACACGATTAGTTGTTTCCACTATTTGTGTTGTTCCAGCTGTACTTATGGGATTGAAAATGGACATGTGGTTTCGCCCGTTAGCAGATGGACAAAAAGGGGATAATCGATTAATGACACTAAAAGAAATCCAACAGATCTATCCTCAGATACCGGATACGAAAGGTTCTTTTCCTGGCTATGGTGGCATTCCTATCACTCACTATAAAAAGTACTGGTATATCCAAACAGATACTGTTAACACTTGTATTGTTGGTACTTCTCGATCAGGTAAAGGACAGATTGAAGTTTTAGCGACTATTGATAATTTGTCTCGTGCAGAAAGACAAAGTTCAATGGTTGTCAATGATCCTAAAAATGAGTTGTATGTAGCCAGCAAAGATGAATTGGAAGCGAGAGGCTATGATGTGTATGCTTATAATCTGACTGAACCGTTACAGTCAATGAGTGATAATCCGTTGGCTCTAATTGTGAAATATTGGCAACGAGGTGACGTAGATACCGCAACGCAGCTAGCCAATACATTTACCAATACAATTTACTATGACGCCAATGCTTCAGACAACAAATACTTTAATGAAAACGCGCAGAAGGCTGTCAATGCGCTTATTTTTGCGCTGTTAGAACAAGCAGATCAGACAGGGGATTATTCCAAATTAACCCCCAATAATCTCGTTGAGCTTCTTTCTGAGATTGGCGGTTTTAATTATTATCCAGATCCAGACAATGAATTCAAACAGTTAAATGCCTTAGATGAATTTATGAACCAGTTGCCACCTGGAAATTTAGCAAAAAAACAATATGGAGCGACGAAAATTGGATCTGATAAAGCGAAAGGGAATATTTTATCGACAGCTATCACAGGATTGAATCCATTTACCCTAACAAAAATTGCGAAAATGACTTCACAATCAACTATCGACTATAAGTCAGTCGGCTTTCCAAAATATTTGGATCTTAAATTACATGAAAGTCTATTAAATCAACGAATTAGCATAGAGTTTTATCATAAGGGTACGAAATTTCATGAAGAACGTGTCAAGGTAGGTTATAAAGGATTTTGTGAAATCAATTTTGATTGTCATTTAGAGCAAGGGGATCAAGTTTGCTTAAAATATAATCATCAAGGAAAAGAATATGTGGCCTGGTATGAGTTCTCTCAAAAAGTATTGAAAGATGAAACTGGAAGAATCGTCTATCGGAAAAAACGAGGAGAAACTCATTTGCCAGAATGGGAAAAAGAAGCGGTTCTCACACTGGATGAAAGCAAAAGTAACTTACTAGTAGAATCAATTCGGATGCATTATACCGATAAACCAATGGCTATTTTTATGTTAACTCCTGATTATGATCCATCTAACCATATCATTGTTAGTATTTTTCTTAGTCAGTTATATAAAGAATTGTCCACGCAATGTGTCAAAACTAAAGGAGACGAATGTCACCGTAGAATTCACTTTATTTTAGATGAATTTGGGAATATGCCACCAATGGATAATATGGAAGGAATCATGACGGTTACAGCTGGGCGAAACATGTTGTGGGATCTGTTTATTCAATCCTATCAACAGTTAACTGCAAAATATGGGGAACAAAATGCAGCGATTATCAAGGAAAACTGTCAGACACATCTCTACATTATGTCGACAGACGATAATACCATTGAAGAATTTTCTAAGAAGGTTGGAAATAAAACTGTTGAACAGGAAAATAGTACGATTAATGCGTTAGGTATGAATACTCATATCAATCGCAATGTTGATTCTGATCGTATTTTAACACCTGAACGTATTTCAACCTTCTTAGAAGGGGAAACGATTGTACTAGCTCCATTGAAGAGAAAAGATTTGAAAGGGAACAAAATAAGACCCTATCCTATTTTTAATTCTGAAAAAACAAATAGTCCTTATGCTTATCAGTATCTTGAAGATTTCGATACCTTAGGACGAACCATTCATGATATCGATATTTATTGTACTCACGCAGATCTAGATTTGAATGAATTGCAGATTGATTATGATTATTTTTTACCAGATGAATATGCTAAAGATCTTTATCATGGACTACATGAACAATTGGAAGAAAAAAACGAAGAAAATATGTTTTATAAAATCGTTCAGTCTCTTGAGAATGAGACGTCCAAAAAATTGTTAATTCAATTTTATGAAGAACAAGAGACGGATCGTCTTCAAGAATATGTTGAAAAGTTGATCAAGAATCAAGAAATTTCAGAAATGATTGGGAAACGATTGTTATTGGAAGCTGAAAAGGCGGTGGAAGGATGATTATTGGAGGAATTTTTTCCGACGTTTCTGATTGGTGGTCAGGCTTATTTGGAGAAGGTGATGCCAGTCCAAAAACTGTCACTAAAGTCCTGCAAGATTACGGAAACTATCTGCAATATCAAGATGTATTTAGTTGGATCTGTAACACTTTTTTATGGGGATTGATTAAAGGGTTATATAATCTAAATATTTTACTAGAAAAAACGATTTATCAAAGTTTCGATTTAAAAGGCTTATTGAACGCTGCTGGTGTGAATGAACTGTTTCAAAGTTTGATTAGTAAGGTTTTGGGGCTTTTTTGTGTTGTCACATTAATCTATTTAGGCCTAAAATTTTTTATGAGTAAACATCCACCAAAGCCTAAAAATATTTTGGTGAATTTAGTCATGGCCATGATTTTGATTTTTGGTGGTAGTTCTTTAATCGATGAAGGATTAAATATTAGTAAAAGCTTTTATGGAGACGTAACTGCAGCAAATAAAGCAGATAAAACTAGCTCACCCGCTTTTCAAATTATTCAAAATAATGTGATCGATGTAAGTACATTACTAGCAACTGATCCCAATAAAGTAGAATCCCTACCAACAGACAAAAGAAATGCCTTGACTGCTAAAAATTTTAAAACAGCGAATATTAATTCAGTGATTATTCCTAAGAAAGTCGCTGAGATGGCTGGGAATGATAAAAGTGGGTTATCAGACATACAAAGAGATCGACTAAAGGCATTACAATATCGACTGGAACTAGATGATAATGGGAAAGAAATACCTGTGGAGATTAGTGATGAAGGGTTAGCAAAACATGTGTATACATCAGGTTATCGTCGATATATTAGTAAACCAGGAATTATTTTAGCTGGTGAATCTTCTTTGACGGTGGCCTATTTATTTATCTTATTTACGATTGTTACTTGCATTATTGAGCTGGTATTTAAAAAATTCTATTTAGTGATTGCCGCCTCAACGGACTTTGAGACGGGGCAACGGATGAAAACGGCGATATATGATATTTCCGAATCCTTCTTATTATTGGCATTCACTATTTTAGAATTACGCATCTATACCTTAATGCTATCCGGTGTCGGAGATTTACATGCGGCAGGAAAAATCAACGGATTCTTGTATGTAGTTGCCCTAATTGTATTAACCATTGCGCTATTCAAAGGATCTCAATCTGTTACGAAGATTTTCGGTGTTGATACGAGTCTGAAAAATGGTAGCAATTCTCTTCTTAGCATGTTTGCCTTAGGAAACATTGCGAAAAATGTGGGTAGCGGGGCTAAAAACCTTTCAAGTGCTGGTAAGAGTGGTTTAAGCAATTTAAATGATATTCGTAAAAATGGATTTAGTAATCGAAAAGATGTTACAGCTGATAACGGGGAAGAACAACCAGACGATAAAGCTACAACAGTGCCTAATAGTAAAAAGACAGTTTCCGAAATGTTCGGGAAAGCGAAGAATGGTGTTTCTAAAGCCGCAGAAGGTCTTGGTTACGTCAATGAACGTGGGTTAAAAGGAACAGCTGAAGATCTTACAGAAAAAGCCAAAGACACCTTAGAAGAGAAATTAGACGGCACGAGAGCCAAAGAATTGGCTGAAACTGTGAAAAATCCATCCGAAGCACTAGAGAAACAAAAAGAAAAAGCTTCAGAAATCAAAGAAGGATTGAAAGATGCGTATGGTGAAGGACAAGTCAATGCAGCAGTAAAAGCTAATACAACAACCGAAAAAGAAAATAAAGAAGGTGTAGCGATTCCTTCAGTCAAAGATCACCAAGAAGCGTTGCATTCTAATGGAAATTCACTAGAAGAAAAACATTCAGAAGAAGGGGAAAATGGCTTGTTACCTAAAACAGATCCAGAGCAATATCGCTATAAATCTGTTAAGCCTGAAAACGAAAAACGAATTTCAGATTTACCAAAACGAAATCAAGAATTACAAACGGATGAGGATTCGATCGATCTGCCAAATGATAACGGAATCGAAGTTGGATCTGGCAAATCAACGAAATTTGATTTGCCTAAGACACAAAATTTACCAACGAAAGATAGTCGTTTGAATCAATTTAATGAGAATGATCGAAGTTTTGTTCACCAATCAACTGCAGGTAATGTTCAAATGAAACCAAGTCGATTACCTGAAAACGGGAATCTAACAACTGTTTCTTATAATTTATCTGATAGCACTGAGGCAGGAAATCCGTCCGTTCAAAATATCGTTTCAGGAGATGCTGCACCACAACCTATTCAAAAAGTTCATACGGGTTACAAACCAGCAAACGTGGCATTTACTGCACCAACAAAAATAAATGTAACAAGAGAAACAAAAAATAGAAACAATGAATTGAAAGAACAGCTATTGAAGGATATCAAACCATAAAAGGCCTACGAGTTAGGCTTTTTTTCTATGTATGAAAAGGAGAAAAATTTATGGATAAATATATTAATATGAAAAATCCTCCAAGATTTAGTGGAGAATGGAAGTTTTTCGCATTTTTCTTTATCGATCTATTAACACTTGGTGGTTGCTTTTTTTGGGCAAAAATGGTCAATAATCTTGTCCATTTACCACTCTTTTTTGCCCTTTTGAATTATGGATTATGGCTTGCAATAGGCTTAGTGATTGTTTGGCGTCCCTATAACAATCCGGGTCAAAGACAGATTTTTGCGATTATAGAATCCATTTTTTTTACGGATAAAAATCATTACCATGCCTTAGATCCTAACAGAAATTATCATGGTACGCATAAGGAGGACGAATAAATGCGAGTCAAAGGACAAAATTTAGTTGATAAGAAATCCATCTTGCAGTTTGGAAAGCCAGAGGAACGATCTATCTTGGACTTATTTCCTTATAAATCTTGTACAGAAGAGGGCGTCTTAATTACTAAAGAAGATCGTTTTCAGCGTTATTATCGTGTGGTTTCCACTGATGTGGAAGGATTAAATGAACAAGAGAAACTGGAACGAATGAATCAGTTAACCACTGTCATGCGTACGTATGTGCCAACGATTAAATTAGTTAGTTTGACCACGGAGACGGATTTAACGGAACAAATTGTATCAAAGAGACAGTTATTAGACAAAAATCGTATGGAACAATCATTAGGAAGAAATCTACAGCGGTTAAGAAAATATGAAAAGAAATTAGTAGAAGAAATTCAAGAATTGAAACGCGCCGAACAAGAACGCCCTGACCTAAGCTTCTTTTTCGTTATTGAAGGTAAGACAATCAAGGATTTACAAACCAGAAATCGTCAGTTAATGCGATCTAGTGGCGTTCTAGGATTAAAACCGCTCTACAAAAAAGAATTGATCAAAATTCTTTATCGAATGAACAACATGAATGACGAATAAAAAAGATGGAGGAAATGATTCATGCTAGATGTGATAAAAACAGCTTTTTCACCGCAAAGTAATCAAAAGGTGATTGATCCATTAAAGCAACTAGGAAATCGTGAAATAGAAATTCTAAAATCTAAAGGTTATGATTTAGATTTTTTAAAACAAGTGATGCCACAAGGTGGTTTAAATTTTGATGAGGAATACGTGACGTATGGCAATGGATACTCACGATGCGTGACAGTTTACCATTACACGAAAAACCCAACCCTCTTTTGGCTGGCGAATCTCATGAACAATCCTCATACCGTGGCGACACTAGATGTTAGCACAGATGAAAAGCAAAAAGTGATTGATCAAATTAACCGCGCATTAGATGAATTAAATGATCGATCAGATAATGAACGAAAAGCGACTGACCGAAATAAAAGCGCAGAAGAATACCTGGAACTAGCGGAATATGCTCGAAAATTGACTTCTAATGGTGAAATTTCTAAACAAGTCAAAGTGAGAGTACATGTTTACGGAAACACGATTCAAGAAGTAGATGAACGAGCGCAGGAACTGATCGAAAATCTCAAAGGGATGGATTATCGTGCGGTGACTTATCTGCATAAAACCAAACGAGATTGGCAATCGATGTTTACCATGTTCGATGAACAAGCTGAATGGTTCGGAAATATCAAAGGACAATCACTACCATCGTTAAACATTGGCGGAGGTTTCCCGTTCCACCACCAAACGTTAAAAGATCCAGGAGGTACACAATATGGGGAAACCATGACAGGCGGCCCATTTGTCTGGAATGCGACGTATAAAAATAGTGTACGGTTGTCTACTAATACCTTGCTTCTAGGAATGATGGGAGCTGGTAAATCGACCGTTCTTAAAATGATCGCGGAAGCCCATTTAGCTGCAGGAGACTTTATTTGGGGCTTTGAAAAGGGAAAAGACTTTATTCCTTTCTTAAAGGAATATAATGGCATTATGGTGCGTTTAGACGGATCTGACGGGATGATCAATCCTTTAGAGATATTTGCCACACGGACGTATGATGAAGCATCCAGTTTATATGACGATGGATCAGTCAAAGATTTGAAGATCAATGAAGCAGCGTCCTATCAAACGCACTTAGACAAAGTGGTCTATCAGGTACAGTTAGTGAGTCCTCAGCTAAAAGGAACGATGAAAGCAGAATTTAAGACCTACTTAAATCGTTTTTATGAAGAGTATGGAACAGTACCACGCGGCTTTACTTCTTCGAATGCGCGTTCAAATACTGAGACGCAAGTAACAGGTAAGGATCCAGAAGATTATCCGACGTTCAAAGAATTTTTAGACTTTTTAGGACAACTGGAATTACCAGGTGCTTCCCAAGAGAAAAAGAATCGAAAAGAAGAAATGGAATCCATCGTAGAATCCTTATGTGAGACGTATGGCATGATTTTTGATGGTCATAGTACGATTCAACACCTTGACCAACAACAGTTGGTCTTTTTTGACATTGACTCTATTACAGGCTTAGATCGTGGGGTACAACAATGTCAAATGTACATGGCGATGACGTTGATTTGGAATCAGGCATTGATTCAAGGACGAAGACAACGACGCTTAATTAAAGAAAAACAAATGGAAGAACAAGACTTCAAACGCTTCTTGGCGATGATTGATGAGTGCCATAATGCGATTAATCCAGATTTCATTGAGACGGTAAACTATGTCACAAACTTTCAACGAGAAATGCGTAAAGTAGAAGCAATGACTGTTTTAGCTACACAATCCCCACAAGAGATGGTACCAGAAAACATGTCTTCCGATAACTTCTCGAAACTGAAGAAAGTCTTTGAATTTTCTTCTACGAAGATCTTTATGCGTATGGATGAATCTATTTTACGTCATATAGAAGGGTTAGTTGGTAAATCAATGACGAACTCAGAATTAGAATCGATTCCTCAACAAAATCAAGGAGACGCTGTGATCAATTTTGGATCAAAAGAAACCATTCGTGTTCATTTTAGTCCGAATAAACGTCAATTAAAATTGTTTGATGGAGGAAAATAATGGAAAACCAAAATGAAAGTTTAATCAAGCAGTATGTCAAGCGTCGTGCAAAGCGGCGCTTATTTTTATGGTTGTTTGGTACTTCTGCAGGTCTGATGACTATTTTGATCACTGTGTTTGTGACCCTTTTTCTAATACTTGCGGCGGGGTCGATTGATAATTCTGATTCAGATTCAAGTACTGGTGGCGAAGCTTTTACAGGAGAATATTCGGAAGGATTACCCATTTATAAAGAAATCAAAGGAAGAGGCCCTTTTTCTGATGAGATTGCGCAATATGCCGTAGGAGCAGCAGTGAAATATAAATTATTACCAAGTGTAATCCTTTCCCAATACGGGTATGAGTCGGCATTTGGAACGTCATTATCTGCTAAAAACGACTTAAATTTTTTCGGGATCACCTGGTTTGATGGTTGCTTGTTCCCAAAGGGAACTGCACGTGGAGTTGGTGGGATTGAAGGCGGCTGGTACATGAAGTTTCCCAACTCAAAAGCAGCATTTTCGTACTATGGATTCATGGTAGCCACACAGTCCAATTTTAATGCCTGCGTAGGAAATAAAAGTCCTGGTGCAAGCTTGTTGATCTTAGGACGAGGGGGTTATGCCGCCGCAGGAATTACAGAAGACAGTGCGTATTATAAAAATTGTATGTCTATTATTAATACCAATAAACTAACTGAATATGATGAATTCGCCATCAAACATTGGGGTGAAGGTGGTAATAGTAACGGAACAATTACTGGTGAATGGACGAATCCATTCCCTGGCAGCAGTTTAGATAAAAGTTCCTTTAGCGGTGGTCAATTATTTGGAACGAATCCAGGGGGAGAGTTCCGACCAAATGGTTTCCATGATGGATTAGATTTTGGTTCAGTCGATCATCCAGGAAGTGAAATTCACGCGGTGCATGGAGGAAAAGTCGTGTACGTTGGCAATCCTGGTATTTCAGGTTTAGGGGCCTGTGTGATTGTGATTAATTATGACGGTTTAAATATGGTGTATCAAGAATTTGCGAATAGTACAGGAAATTCTCGTGTGAAGGTTGGAGATCAAGTGAAAGTTGGTCAAGTAATTGCAGTTAGAGATACGGAACACTTGCATTTAGGATTTACGCGAATGGATTGGCGTCAAGCACAAGGTCACGCATTCATTGATGATGGTACGTGGATTGATCCATTACCATTTTTGAATAGAAGTAAAAAATAGATCAGGAGAAAAAACAATGGAAAATAAAACGTTAAAAATCATCTTAATAAGTGCAATTAGTATTAGTTTAATCGGCAATATCGCATTGTTTTGGCAGCTTAAAGAAGAACAGACAACAAATACCTATAAAATTGAAGAAGTGGCTAAAAACGCGTCTGAGAAGCTCAAAAAAAATTCCTCTGAGGCACAGGCAAAGATCGACAAGTTAAATCAAACCATCAATGAGAAAAACCAAGAAATCGATCAGCTGAAGCAACAAGATGGCACAAAAGCAAAAGAGGAAGTAACTGAATCACAAAGAAAGATGGCAGAAGAGTTTGGTCAATTGGCCATTGATAAATCATTAAGTAGAAATGAATTAACGGAAAAACTAAAAGATGTCGCAACTCAAGAAGTGATCGACAAATTAAGTCCTGCAGACGATGATCACCAACATGATGATTACGGAAGTTACTCCTTTACATTAGGTGACGTGCAAACTTACGCTCAAACAAGCAGTGTAAAAGAGGAACAAAATTTTGTTGTATTTGTTGATTATACAATCGGCAATCCTCAATTCAAAGATGTCAAACCACAAAAAATAAAAGGTGGATTAACTGTCACTGAAAAACAAATAGATGATCAATGGAAAGTCACAGACTTTAGTTATTTCACTCGTTAGGAGGAAGAAAATGAGTAAGAAAAAAGGAGCAAGACAACGTTTCAAAAAACGGAAAAGTTATCTTAAATGGCTGGGAATCTTTATGATTCTCGGCTTTTTGATTCTTGCTAGTCCGATTTATACGCACAAGAAGGTAGACATACCAGATGAGGTAAGCACGAACGCATTTTTAAACACGAAAGAACTGACAATGGTATCGAAAGAAAAAGGAGCGAACCAGCAATTAGTTTTTGAATTTGCGATCGATGATGAAGATCAAAGCTTGTTAAAAGAACTGGCTAATCTTAATTATCAGGTAGAAGTAAAGACAGCAAAAGGCGATTATCAAGCAATAAAAGTAAAAGTAATAAAGGTGTCTGATGATTATTTTGTTGTGAAGTTAACGCATGTACCAGAAGAATATATCGCTATGCGTTTAACCATTATTCCTGAGAAAATTGATCCAAAAGTAGATATGCAGGAACCGCAAGATCTGATTTATTATGTTCACGAAGATAAGGTCAAAGATCGAGTGAAAGATGAGGATTATGAACAACATGCGATCAATTACAAAGTGAAAGGATACAAGAAAGAACAACAAGCAGCAAAAAAACAAATTGAATCCTTCCAAGCAACCATTGATTTAAATGAAGAATTAGTGAAGAAATTAAAAGATCAATTGACTTATCAAATCGCAGAGGATCAGGAAAATACTGAAAACAAGATTAATGGTTATCAGCAAGAAATTGAAACATCGAAAACGCAAATGAAAGATCAAGAAGAGATCATTCAAAAACTTCAAGAAAAAATTGATCGTATGATAAAAGAAAATATTTAGTAAAACAGGTGGAGTGAAAGAAATGAAGCGAGTGAATTTGGTCGGAAAAGATACTTTCGCTGAGCAGAAAGTGTTGATTAAAGCCTATCTAAAAGTTGTAAAAGCTAAAGACATTTGTCAAGAAGTGAATTTATCTAACACAACAATATCTGAGTTGAAGAATGGTAGAAAGAGTTTAGACACATTAAAATTCAGATCATTTGAAACTCTATATTTAGCTGCAAAAAAATATTTTACAGCTGACAGTAAATAAAAACAGGAGGATTTTATGTGAAAAAAGTATATCAAAAATGTTTATGGATCAGCTATATCACCGTAGGTATAGCTGGTTTTTTCTTTAGTCTCGCTGTGATTGTCGTTCCAATTTTCTTTTGGTTTATCAATAAAGATTTATCATTTTTGTTTATGAGTTTCCTATCGTGCATTGTGTTGATGATTTCATGTTTAAAGATCCGCAAATTTATGCCGTCACATTGGCAAGAAATGAAGAAGGAATTTAAAGAAGAAATTGAAATACGATCCAATGACTGGATGGAACACACTTGGTTTTCATTGAAATCGAATATCAAGCGAAAAGAATTTTGGACATTACAATTATGGCCATTTGGAAAAATTTGTAGTTATGTTGCTCGTCTTGTTTTCGATTTAGCTATTTACTTGTTTGGGATATTTGGAACAACCTATTACCTGATAAGAGATCCAAATTGGATTTCGCCGTCAGATATTTTTACAGTGCTAATGACATCGATTGTTATAGTATTCGCGTTTATTTTAAGTCACTTACTTCTACAAATTATCAAACAAAAATTAACAATGAGCAAACTTTTTAAAAGTTTATTTGACTTCATTGTTTTAGGAAGTATTCTAACGGCTCTAATAGAATGTATAGATCACTCAGGAAGAACGATAGAGGGATTGAAGGACTTTCTGACAACGTTCATTCAATTTATTAATGAATATATGTATTTATTTGTGTTTGGTTGTGTTCTTGCATTAATCGGGTATGTTTCTACAAAATTCATTAAACGTTCAATTGAAAAAGAAATAGATATTGATTTGATACCAACACTTTTTGGTTATGAGTACTATGTTGACTATGGGAAGTATGATGGGTTGCTTCATACGAATACTGTTCACACGAGTATTCAAGAATTTACGAATAAGGAAATCAAAGACTCTATTCAAGGAGAGCAAAAAAGGAAGTTTATTGACCGAAGAAAAGAGGTCTACAATTTTTATGAAGTCGAAGCGTTCCTACGGTATGGTATCGGAAAAGTGTGGCTAGATGGAAGTCATATTCTACAAAACCAGATGAACAAGAACTTCAGGTAATCAGAAAAATTGTAGCAGCTATTCCTTACAAATGATTTAACAGCAAGTTTTTCTTATTTTTTAAAGAGCATAAGGAAACGTGATATCACTTTCTTACGAAAGGTGCTAGGTAGGCTGTGCCTACCACGTTTCTAAGGGAAAAATCTGATATCAAAAATTGAGTTT
This sequence comes from Enterococcus sp. VV15, assembly GCF_005236045.1. NCBI lineage: Bacteria > Bacillati > Bacillota > Bacilli > Lactobacillales > Enterococcaceae > Enterococcus > Enterococcus sp. VV15. Next base: position 17,817 of record NZ_QPTY01000018.1, on the reverse strand, counting down.
CATGGATAGTCTATGGATAGCAAAAAACCATATTATGGATAGCTTATGGATACCATCCATAGACTATCCATAATGTAAAAAGGAGAATCATATGGATATCATTATCAGAGATATTAATACCAAGTACATTAATGAAATTGATAAACGTTGTGAAGAGTTAAGGACAAAAACAGACTCAAAATGGAGCAGAAATGACTACTTAAAATTATTGATTGAAAACGACTTTGAGCGTCCTTTAATGGACTACAAGAAAGATCAATTTGATCGTTTATTGGAAAAATTTACAGATGTTCAGCTGCATAATACAAAAGTTTTGGAAGCATACACGAACGAGGTCAAGAACTTAATTGAAATATTAATCACACATTAGGAAGGAGATAATGTTCTATGGTTAAAGCGATAGAAAAGCATATTACATTTTATGAAGCGCACGATGAAGTTTTAAAACATATTATGGAAACTCAACCTACGGTAAAAAATTATTCTGAAGCCATTCGATTTTTATGTATGAATTACGATCCAGAAATTGAAAAAAATAATAATATGACGAACGCAAAGTTGAATGCAATGGGAAAGGAAATTTCTATTTTAACCGAAATGGTTTCAGAGTTTGCGGATCTTCATTTGAAAGATACAGGAATACTAATTGGTACAAATTCAACTGTCTATCAAGAAGCAAAAGAGCGTGTGGAAGGGAAAATAAAAGCGAATCAAACGAAAAAGTATTCTCCTAAGATCAAGAAACCAATAAATGAATCTGTTCATGCCAGAGTAGACCCGTTTGATCCAACAAAGTTTTTAAAAAGATAAAAAGTAGAAGGGGAACATGATGAATAAATCGCCTGCAGTCATTCTCACTTGTCAATTTACCTTGCCCAATAAAAAATCTTTTTCAACATACATTGATTATATGACAAGAGAAAAAGCGCTGGAAGAAAAGGAACGACGCACGCCCGACGAAGAACAGGAACTGCAACGAATCAAGAATGCTTTAGAGGATTTTTATATTCCTGAAGGAGAAACTTTTTCGGAGAGTAAGACGGATAAAGAATTCAGCGAAACGTCGAATGAAGCTCAATCGTTGATGGAAAATGGAATCAACTTTGACAAGTTAGAGGAACAAGATTTTACCAAATATCTTTCTTATATGACCCGTCACTATGCGTTAGAACAAAAGAAAGAACTGACGCAAAGTGAACAAAAAGAATACCAACGCTTGAACCAAGCAATAAAAAAATATCAAACAGAGCCACACAAAAAGGCTTCAGGAAACCTTCCTGGAGTTTTTTCTATGGCTTCAGACGAAGTGAAAGGAAGTGATCTGAAGGAGATTAAGCAAATCTTCCAAAGAGGACAACAAAAAGGCTCAATCATTTATCAAGATGTTGTCTCTCATGATAATTCGTATCTTGAAAAAATAGGATTGTACGATCCCAAAACAGATACTTTAGATGAAGAAGGATTAAAAGTAGCTGGAAGAAAAATGATGGAGACATTATTCGAGAAAGAGCAACTGAACGAAACAGGCTACTGGATGGCAACGATTCACCGTAATACCAAACATATCCATATTCATTTTGCAGTTGTTGAAAAAGAAAATACGCGTAAACCTTACACGGAGGTTGAAAATGGTGTGAGTTATATCGTACCGAAGGGTAAGAGAAGACAAGCAACATTAGACGCAATGAAGACCAATTATGTACATGAGTTAGAACGTTTTTCTTATGAAAAGGATCGAATGATTGGTATGGAGAAACGAAATTTATTGACGCGGAAAAGTGATTTGCGTAACACCTTAACAAAAGTGGTAAAAGAGCCAGCGCGTTACGATCGACACGCAATGAACTTATTAAATGAAGTATATAAAACCCTACCTGACAAACGTTCGGAATGGAATTACGGGGATGAAAAACGAACCAAACTTTCACCATACACAAGAGAGAAACTCGATGAGTTAACCCAATATGTGTTAACAAAAGAACCTGAATACCAAGAATATATACAGATTTCAAAAGCATTGAAAGAAGAAGCAAAAAGTCTTTATGGGGAAAGCAAGAGAGAATCAAAGGATGCAGAAAAAAACGCCCTCTTTGATTTAAAAAAGCGCACAGGAAATGCCATCCTAACAGAACTGAAGAGACAGGATAGTCAAATAAAACCATTAATAGAAGGTGTCAATCAGATGCAATCTATTTACAATGAACGATCCTTTCGAACGCTTAAACAATTGCCAACGAATGAATACAAATATAGTTACGAAGAATTCATGAAGCGCAGGAAACAATTCCAACAAAGAGTTGTCACGCAGCGGAGTTTGCGTCAATTAAATCGAACGATTAATGCCCATGAAGAAAAATACCATGCAAGTAAAGCATACGAAGAGCAACAACGAAGAATTCAAATGGAACAAGAAAGACAGTAGGAGGAATAGCAATGAAACAATATTTGAATCAATGGAAAGTCATAGAAGGATCACTAAAAAAAGAACGAATCGAACAACTTCCCGATTGTTTGGAAAAAGAGCATTTGTTTCAGATAAGAGAAATGTTGAGAAACGAACAGTTTGATCCAAATCAATTTTTAGTTGTTGAGTACCCAGCTACTGGCGTGTACTGTTGTAATCATGTAAATGGTGAAAAATATTTTATCATTCAAGAATATGAGGAAAAATTAGTTCCTTATTATACCACCTGGGAAATGAATGAAGAGGGGATCAATAACTTCCCATGTAAAAGCATTAAAGAATCTATGTCATTCACGGAATGCTAATTGGATAAAAAGAAGAGGCTTGAAATAGATGGAGGAAAAGTAATGATTGAAAACAAATTAACAGAAAAACAAGAAAAATTTATAGACAAATTTTATTTTGTCACTGAAAAATATTTGTTTCCTAAGACAAAAGGGAAATACTTTTTAAAAGGGAGCATTGGGGCAATTCTCTTTTTTATTGTGGAATTCTTTTCAGTGTTTAAAAGCTTTGGAGGTTACCAAAAACAAATTCAAGAATCAAAAGAGCTGCAACACTATTTCCAAATGTTAACTCACAGTCCGCTTTATTTTGTTATGTGGATCGCGCTATTTCTACTCGCTTTCATTATAGGATATATCGGCTTAACCTTAGCACATATCTTAATCGACTGGGTCAGAGGGAATCTACTAAAGTAAAAGAAAATTGTTCTACTTACGGAATGTTAATTGAATAAAAGAAGTAAAGAGTCCTGAACATAATTTGTCTAGGACTCTTTTTTCAGTGAATTGTTTTCCGCCAGTTCACTGAGTGGTGCGGTTTCCAATTTTATTATATCAAATGGAAGTGAGATTCCAAAGGGAAGGGAGGAAGAAGAAATGACTCATTCAACTATTGGTGTCGTTGTTGAAAAAAGCAGAGACAATCTCGTTTTTGTGACAGAAATTCAAACAGATAGAGCTTTTGTAGTCACAGACAAAGCTGCAAAAGCGTATCAAAGTGGCGATATTTTAACGTTAAATCTGACTACGAAGACGTTCGTCGATGCGGCAGAAGATTATCCATTTGTTTAGGAGGAAACGGACATGGCAGAAGAAAAAGAACCACTAGACAATAGTCGATTGGGAAAATCCAAAAGAAAATTAGTACGATTGCAAAATGAATTAAACGAACAAATCGAAAAGATGGTTGAACACCAAAGAAAGACCAACGGTCAACCAATGAACGATAAGAGAAATGGGCGTTCTTGGTTTAGGCAACAAGAGCGAATCGAAAATAAAGTGCATAGTCTGAGAGAAGAGATCAAGCAACAAGAAAAACAGGTAGAAAAACTTGAAAGACAAGAAGAGCTAAAGGAAATGGGCTATAACAAGTACGGCGGACTGGATATGACGATCGAGAATATTCCAAGAATCAGAGAAGAAATCGAACGCTTTGAAAAAGGTGAATCGTCTTTTTCAGCCGCCACGATCCGAAAATATCAACGGAAGTTGGAAACATTAGAACAGCTGAAAGAAAAATCAGTAAAAGGAAAAGAAAATATCCTCCCTGAAGTACAAGCGATCATTGACAGCGGACGAGTAACGCAATGGAAAAAAAATCCGACCATTTATTTTCTGAAAGGCTATCGAAAAGTCGCTTTAGAACTGAATGAAAACGGGGAATTTGAGGAATCAAAAAAATACCAAGCCACGTCGGAAGAGGAAAAAGCAGCTATTCGTGAATTACTTGAAGAGGCTGCGCCAACTGATTCTCTGAAGGAGAAAGAAAACGATCATTTCTATCGAGTAGAATTCAACGAAAATGATCCAGAAAAAGGATTGAAAAGTTATGGTGGGGAGATCGTAACATTCGAATTGATCGATCAACTTAAAACGTTGGATAACCAATACGGTGCAGAAGCAGGTTATTATAAATTCTATTTTGAAGAAGTGAAGAACGGAGAAGTAGTAGATCAGATCCGAATGGATCTAGGGGATGGCGTCAACAGTAATCAACCGATCTATTTAGAGTTAGCAAAATTGTGCGAACAAGTACCTGAGAAGGAACAAAAACAAACGGTTAAAAATGAACCTATTACGAAAGAACAAATGCAGTCGAAAGAAACAAAAACAAAACAAAAGGGCTATCAAAAACGAACGGCAGAAGAGATTAAACAAGAAGTTAAATCCCTTTCGCAACAGGCACTGGATGCGGTGAAAAAGCACACTCATTCTCCTGAAGACGTCAAAGAACTTCTGAACTTTATGTCTCGTTTTCCAGAACGATCCTTTAGAAATCAATTATTGATTGAGGAACAATTTCCAGGTGCAACGGCTTGTTTAGGTCGTGCCGCGTTGAAAAAAGAAGGAATCTATATCAAAAAAGGGGAACAAGGAAACAAGATCTTTGTCAGAAAAACGGTCAAAGGATTTTATGAGAAAGGACGCGGCTTTGTTCGAGAAACAGAGGCTACACCAGAAGATAAAAAACGAATCGAAAGTGGTCAAATCGAAGTGATCAAAAAACCTTACTACACGATTGAAAAAGTGTTTGATATCACACAAACACAGTTGAAACCTGAAGACTATCCGAAAATCTTCCCGAACCGTGTCTTTGACTTTCAATTAGATACTAAAGGACAGTCAGAACTTCAAGCTGGGATTCAAGCGGTAGCCAACAATATTGGGATACAAATTCGAGACATGTCAGAGAGTGAAATCTATCAAAGAGAATTAGGACAAGCACGTGGGGCGTACGTTCGTAACGAATTTACTGGCGAAGAAGAAATCGTCATGAATACTCGAAATACTCCTACGCAGCATTTAGCGACAAGTATTCACGAATTAGCACATGCTAGAATGCACAAATTTTCAGAATTAGACACCGCAACCAAAGAACTGCAGGCAGAAATGACTTCTTATATTGTATGCAAACATTTTGGAATGGACACGTCGGAAAAGGCTATTCCTTACATTGCAGCATGGACGAAGAATGGTCAGACTTTGGATGATAAGGAAGCCGCGGAACGTGGGAAAATCATGAATGATGTCAGCCGTGTCGCAAATGAATTCATTCAAACCATTTCTACGGAAATCAATCAATACAGAGAAAAAGAATATGACCAAGAAAAAAAACGACCACAAAGCGGTAATATAGAACTGGATAATGCAACAAAAGAACTACAAAAACAAGCAGGAGTGGTTGTCTCAACTTACCGACATTGGTTTTCAGATCATGAAGAAACACGTCCGATTTTAATAAAAGAGTTTGAAAAACTATTGACGGTCTATAAAGAGAATCAACAGGTACTGACAAAAGAAAACTTAGGAGAGAAAAAGGAAGCTTTAGCAATTACAGAACAATTAAACCATTACGACAATCATTCTTCGGAAGATGCTTTATATGTAGTAAGTGATAATATAAGTCAATACTATTTTAGAAATAGAATGGAAGTTCCTGTATTTGAGAAACTTAAAGATAGATCAGAAATAGAGAAGGAGAAAATAGTCAAAATAGGTACTCTATGGATTGATAAAAAAGATGGAAAAGTCATGGAAGAAAATACAGGTCGAACATTACACCTGAAGGAAGCGGCGTTTATTGAAGATCCTCAGCATAATCAAGTGATTTTAAAAGGAAAAAGTTATGGAAAAGAGATCCAAACGGCGTTATCTTCAGAAGAGTTTGCGCTAGGAAATCCATTCCGATTTTCACTTGAAACAGTGTCAGAAGTGGCCAAACGAAAAAATGAAATCTATTATGAACAACAATTGTCACAAAAAGAACGCGTATAAAACAAGTAAAAAAGACTATCTGAAAAACGGATAGTCTTTTTTCTTTTGGGAGGTTTGAAAATGACCGAGAAAAAAATGAGTCTCATTGATCGATGTAAACAGATCGATATAGTGGATTTTGCTCGAAACAATGGAATGGCTGTAGTCAATAAAGGACGAGACTATCGCTTAGAAGACCATGATTCATTTGTTTTTGATCGAAGAAAACAACGTTTTTATTGGAACAGTCAAAATATTAGTGGCGACATTATTGAATTAGCTAAACTTTTTTTCATAGACAAAGAGATTCAAGATCCTAAGCAACAATTTAAAGCAGCTACTGATTTTATTCTAAAGAATGAAGACAAAACAGAACGAGTGGAAAATCTTCATTTTGAGACAGAAAAGTACAAAGATCACCCCGTTGATTATCAACCACTCACAGAAAAAGGAAGGAATTATCTGAAGGAAGAACGAAAACTGCCCGATTGGTTGATTGATTATGCAGAAAAAGAAGGATTGATTGCCGAACTAAAGCCAAAACATGAACGGCAAAATTTCTTAGTTCGAGACGATCGTTTAGATCATGCGGTCGCCTTTTTATGGAAAGATCCACAGACAAAAGAGACAGTAGGGGCTAGTTATCAAGGAACGTTCATTGATTATGAACGTTTTGGTGAGAGAGGCACATATAAGCATATAGATAAAAATTCGACAGCGAATCATGGATTTAACCTAAAGATCGGTAACCCTAAACAGTTAAAATTTTTTGAGAGTAGTATTGATTTACTTAGCTATGCTGCACTGAATCGTGATCAGTTAAACGATACGTGGTTAGTCTCTATGGAAGGGTTAAAACACCATGTGATTAGTCATTATTTTGGTGAGGCAGTATCTGAATTGAGAAAGAAACAAGCCTTTCCTCAATCCATCGAGATTTGTGTGGATAATGACCGTGCAGGACATATTTTCTACGAAAAAGAACAATTAATGGGCGCAGTCGATCCATTTACGAATCAGAAAGTACGTTGTGAACGAGGAATCGCTAATGATTGGCAAGTGCCAAAAGAATACAAAATCATTTATGAAGAAGTCGCAAAAGAAGAAAAGGTCACACCAGAAGCTATTATGGCCATACACAAGACAGAAAACAATCTGCAATTAACGAATCAACTGGTTTCCGCTCACAAAGTAAATGCGTCTTTTGGCCAGCAGCTTTCTGTTAACGATTCAATAGAAGCCATTAATTTGAAAGATATTTGTAGAGAAGTCGCAAAAGAATTAAAAGTTTGTGAACGCGTGGATGGTACGTACGATTTTGATCGTTTTTATCAAGAAAAAGGGGATATTAATGCGCAGATTCTTTTCTCTTATAAAGCAGAACAATACTACAAAGGCTATAAAAATCATGAACATGAATTTGTACCTGAAGTAAAAAAGGACTGGAACGATCAATTGAAGCATGAGATCCAGCAACAAGAAATCAGAAAGCAAAAACGTGCCATGTTGTTTCAACAAGGCAGACAACAAGAAAGGGAGTGAAATCGTCATGATGAAAACCGTTATTTTAGCAGAAAAGCCGTCACAAGCGAAAGCTTATGCCGATAGCTTCTCTAAAGCCACTCGAAAAGACGGGTATTTTGAAATCCAAGATCGATTGTTTCCTGGTGAAACTGTGATCACGTATGGTTTTGGTCATTTAGTCGAATTAGATTCGCCCGATATGTACGATGAAAATTGGAAACAATGGTCATTAGAACATTTGCCTATTTTCCCTACACATTATCACTATCATGTTCCTAAAGATAAGAAAAAGCAATTCAAGGTGGTGAAACAGCAACTTCAATCGGCCGACACCATTATTATTGCGACAGATAGCGATCGTGAAGGGGAACTGATCGCTTGGACGATCATTCAACAAGCAGGCGCAGAGCAGGGAAAGACCTTTAAAAGACTTTGGATCAACTCCTTAGAAAAAGAAGCTATTTATCAAGGATTTCAGCAGTTAAGAGACGCAGGAGAAACCTATCCGAAATTTGAAGAAGCACAAGCACGCCAGATCGCTGATTGGTTGATCGGCATGAACGGCAGCCCACTGTATAGTTTACTCTTGCAGCAAAAAGGCATACCAGGAAGTTTTTCCTTAGGCAGAGTCCAAACCCCAACGCTTTACATGATTTATCAATTGCAGGAAAAGATTAGAAATTTCAAGAAAGAACCTTATTTTGAAGGAAAAGCCGAAGTAATCGCTCAAAATGGCGCATTTGATGCGAAGCTTGATCCGAATGAAACCCAAGCGACGCAAGAAGCATTTGAAGATTATTTAAAAGAAAAGGGGGTTCAATTGGGAAAACAGCCAGGCATGATTCGCCAAGTTGAAACCGAGAAAAAAAGCGCGGCAAGTCCACGTCTTTTTTCTCTATCTAGCCTTCAGTCTAAAATGAATCAACTCATGAAAGCTAGTGCCAAAGACACTTTGGAAGCCATGCAAGGCTTGTATGAAGGGAAATATCTAAGCTATCCGCGAACGGATACCCCTTATATTACGGAAGGGGAATATGCGTATCTGTTGGATCACTTAGACGAATACAAGCATTTTTTGAGGGCTGAAGAAATTCCAACCCCTATTCATACGCCGAATAGTCGGTATGTGAACGATAAGAAAGTCCAGGAACATTACGCAATCATTCCTACAAAAACAGTTATGACAGCAGCGGCTTTTGAACAACTAAGTCCACTGCAGCAGGCTATTTATGAACAAGTGTTAAAAACAACCGTGGCGATGTTTGCGGAAAAATATACCTATGAAGAAACAACAATCTTGACGCAAGTTCAGCAGCTTCAGTTAAAGGCAATCGGAAAAGTACCGATAGATCTAGGTTGGAAGAAGTTATTTGGCAAAGAGAGCGACGGAAAAGAGAAGGAAGAAGAGCCGCTACTTCCTAAAGTGACAAAAGGAGAAATGGTGACGGTAGATTTACAAGTCCTTGAGAAAGAAACCAAGCCACCACAACCTTATACCGAAGGTACGTTGATCACTGCGATGAAAACAGCTGGGAAAACCGTGGATAGTGAAGAAGCGCAATCCATATTGAAAGAAGTGGAAGGAATCGGTACAGAAGCGACACGGGCGAATATTATTGAAACCTTGAAACAAAAGGAATATATCAAGGTAGAGAAAAATAAGCTCGTGGTGACGAATAAAGGGGTTTTGCTTTGCCAAGCCGTGGAAAAAGAGCCGCTGCTTACGAGTGCCGAAATGACCGCCAAATGGGAAAGCTACTTGTTAAAGATCGGTGAACGAAAAGGAACACAAACCACTTTTCTAGCCAATATCCAAAAATTTGTCTCTCACTTATTGGAAGTCGTCCCAGGACAAATCCAATCCATTGATTTTGGATCGACGTTACAAGAAGTGAAAGCAGCCAGTGAAAAGCAAGAAGCCGCGCGTCATTTAGGAATTTGTCCAAAATGCCAGGAACAAGAAGTCTTACTCTATCAAAAGGTGGCAGCTTGTACGTCTGAAGCCTGTGATTTTAAATGTTGGACAACGATTGCGAAAAAAAAACTCACAGCGACACAGCTGAAGGAGATCATTCAAAATGGCCGAACAAGCCAACCAGTGAAAGGGTTAAAAGGTCAGAAGGGTTCGTTTGAAGCAACGATCGTTTTAAAAGAAGACTTCACTACAGGCTTTGAATTTTCTGAAAAGAAAAAAACGAACTTCAAGAAAAGAACACGACGCACTACAAAATAATGGAGGGTTAATCTTATGCGTAATACAACACACAAACAACAAGAAATCGAAAATCAAAAAGCCAAAATTCGTTCAGAACAGGAAAAAATGCGTGCCAGCAAACGAAGACTGCAGCAATTAAAGAACCAGCAGCGGATTCAAAAAGAAATTGAATTAGATCGATAGACATTAACCTTGTTACAAATACACTATCATGATATATTTAATGTAGTGTATTTGTAACGAAAGGAGGGGAAGTAAATGCAAGATAAACTGAAAGAGTTGTTGGCTATTCGCGATGGAAATTTATCTATGAAGGAAGCCAGAAAATTTGGAATCGCAGCAACCACTGTACAAAGATTGGTGAATCAAGGAAAATTGATCAAAGTTGATCGTGGTTACTATGTAGAGGATGGTCATGGAATAGATGATTTATTTTGGCTTCAGCAACGATTTTCCAGGGGAATCTTCTCTCATGAAACGACTTTAGATATTTACCAGCTTTCTACGAATATGCCGAAATTCATTCACTTAACTTTTCCCCATGGATATAACGTTGATCGTTCAATTACAAAAGAGCAGCAGTTACAATTTCATTTCGTGAAGAAAGAAGTTTACGAGCTAGGAAAAGTGGAGGGAACTTCCTTTCAAGGAAATCCTATCACTATGTATGATAAAGAGCGTACACTTTGTGATATTTGGAATCCGAGATATGAAATTGAATACGAAATGAAATTAGAAGCATTAAAGGAGTACATGGGAGATCCATTGAGAGATCCAAGCAAATTAAGAGATTATATGACAAAACTACATGTAGAAAAAGAAATGAAATACCATATGCAAAGCTTATATTGATGGAGGAAAAAGATGACACCGACACAATTTGCAGCAAAAACAAGAAATTTAGCAAAGAGGACAGGATTAAATGCACAGTTAGTACAACGGCATTTTATGATGGATCGTTTAATTGAACAAATTTCTGAATCTAAGTATAAAAATGATTTCATTTTGAAAGGTGGCTTTTTATTAGGATCAAAATATGGAATCGATAGAAGGACGACAATTGATATCGACACGACATTTAGAAATAGCAAATTAACTGAAGAAAAATTGAAGAGTATTTTTAATGATTTAACTAGGAAACCCACGAAAGAAGGTATTGTTTTCTCTATTCAAGGAATGAAGGAAACAAGAGAAGCCGATTTTTATCCTGGATTTCAAATTAAATTGGTGGCTAATTTAGAGAAAGTACGTGTGCCATTTAAAATGGACGTGACAACAGGAGATTCTATTTATCCTGAAGTAGATACACACTATCACCAATTAATGTTTGAAGATAAAAAAGTGGAGATTCCAGCTTATCCAACAGCACAAATTATTGCAGAAAAGCTAAGTGCTACGTTCAGCTTTGGCACAGATAATTCGAGAGCAAAAGATTACTACGACTTATTTACCATTCCGAAACTAGAAAATATCGATACGAAAGAGTTATACAAAAGTGTTCGAAATACATTTACAAAACGTGGGGATACAAAACCGTTGTCCTTTTATTATGAAAGAGAAATGGATAAGATCAGAGGAAATGACTATTTGGAAAAGCAGTGGGAAAAATATCGCTCAGTTAACACGTTTGCGAATTCCATTTCATTTACAGATACAGTCAACGAAATTGATCACCTAATGAAAAGTGTGATCAAAATTGAAAATCAAGAAAGAAAACGGCAGTTTAAAAGATCACAACAAATGAATCAAGAAATGGAGAGATAAAGATGATCAATAATGTAACTTTAGTAGGACGCTTAACCAAAGATCCAGATTTACGTTATACCGCGAGTGGTACTGCAGTAGCGACTTTTACCCTAGCTGTCAACCGAAATTTCACGAATCAAAACGGCAATCGAGAAGCTGATTTTATTAACTGTGTGATTTGGCGCAAACCAGCAGAAACAATGGCGACATTAGCTAAAAAAGGTAGTTTGATTGGTGTAGTTGGGCGGATTCAAACGCGGACTTATGACAACCAGCAAGGACAACGTGTGTATGTGACAGAAGTTGTGGCCGATAATTTCCAACTATTAGAAAGCAAAGCAGCGACAGAAAGACGTGCGCACGCTGATCAATCGTCCACCAGTCCAAGCACCACCACTTTTGAACAACGGGATACAGCGACGCCTAATAACAATGGATTGAACGCTTTACAGAATCCATTTGGGAATCCATTTGGTGGACAATCAATCGATATTAGCGATGATGATCTACCGTTCTAAGTAGCATTTTCTATTGGTTGCATTTGCTACGGTTTATGTTATAATTTAGTCAACAAAAAGAATTTTCAATCTATAACCAAAAACCACTAGCTGGCGGGCTAGTGGTTTTCTTTTACGTTTCTATTATAAGAATTAACGGGTAGGCTTACTGTCTTTCTTGGCAAATTTACAATCAAGCCATTTGCAGATATAGTGCGCGGCTACTTCTGCCATGATTGCAAAAACAAAATCAAAAAGAATTTTCAAACCTATAACCTCCTCCCCTTGCCAGATTAGGCCGGGGTAGCAGACAGCAAGACTATTATAGCATAATTGAAATATCCAAATGATTGGATTTTTGCTATAATTTTAGCGAGGTGATTGTGATGAACAAATATGTTGGTTTGCTTGATAAAATCCGAGTAATAAAAACGCAACCGTTATTGGTTCGCTTTACTTTACAAACGATTCATGAATCGATTAATTGTGTAGTTGCAGATATTGAAATTATCGATAAATTGCTAATTATGGATGATGGAAAATACAATATTGCCGTCACAGGTCACTTCAATAAACGAAATCAGCTAGTTATTGCTAGCATGTATGTTAGAAATCCCGATCATTTTACGCGATCGATGGGCATATAAAAAAAGAAGAGTTGCAATCCTAATGTAGGACTGCAGCTCTTTTTGTTTTACATAGAAACAAGAAAAATGAAAAGGCCTTTTTAGGAAGGCGCGAGCGCCTTCTCAATTGAAAAACCTCTCTCACTCCAACCGCCACCGCCGTTCGAGAAGAAAGGAAGTGAACGTTGCACGTTCACTAAGATAAAGGGTCTTGCAAAGCAAGACAAAATAGAAAAAACTTCCTCTCACCAAAAGGTTCGTTCCTGTTCGTTATCTCTTTATTGATTTGCCAGACCGGCAACAAGTTGCCTTTTATCACCAAAAAGCGACAAGGACAAGGGTAAATGGCACGCTGCGCGCCCTTGTCCTTGTCGCTTTTCGTTGATTCATTCTGGCCAACAAATCAATAAAGAAAGAACTAACGAAAGGAAGTAAAACCTTTCCTAAGAGGAGGCAGAATCAATCATGCGAAAGAAATTTGATTATTGGGGTGTTCCCTTCAGCGAATTATTCCCAAACTATCATGCACCACATACTGTCGAATGCGATTGTGGACAAAGAGCGAAATGTATCAAAAGCTATCGTTTGTATCAATGTCCAACATGCGGAAAAAAATACACCTTGTCTTATGGCGATTATATTTTGATTGATGAGAAAGGAAAGAAACGCTGATGAAAACATAACATAAATTATTGACTGTAAAAGAAGTCATTTCTGAAAAAGTAGCAGAAGCTTTACTTATTCCGCGGTACTGGACGATAGAAACCCCTTTAGTAGAGGATGCACCGACTATGCTATTTGAAGACCTAGTGAAGATTGCAGGATATGAACTGCATTATCAAGAAAACATGGAAACTTATGAAAACGAATATTGGTTAACCAAATTAGAGAACTAAAAAGGAGAAAAAAATATGGCTCAAAATTACTATGACGAATTTGTCAAATTACCTTTGGATAAAATGGCACAAAAAATGGAGGATATGACATTCCTATACCATGAGACACGTGTTCCAAAAAAACATTATAAGGAAAGATTGTCGGTAGCTGTGGAAGAAATGATTGAATCAGGTGTCGAAATGAATCTCATTGCGACGTACTATCGAACACTGGAAGAACTGAAAAAACAAAATGCAAAATGGTTTTTCCAAGCCTTACTATGCTTGGAAGTAGGTGTCAAACCAAGCACTATTAAACCTTCTGAATATCAAGCTTTAGAACTAACGTATGGGAAATTTGTCGAAACGAAAAAAGCCAAGACTGTTTCAAGTGAATGGTTAGATTATTTTGAAAATATCAATAAGTATGGCGCCTATTACACCATGAAAAAGGAGGACAACGAAAATGAATAAGGTGATTTATCAACTAACAACGGAAGATGTGTCACACTTTTTAACAAACAAAGAACATTTGAATGAAGTAATCAGACGGATTCAAAAAGACTTTAGTTGTATGGAAGAAATGAAGTACTTTATTCAAAGAGTCGAAGAACAATTGTATTTGGAAAGTGAAACGAGTCAAACGAAGGTCACAGTCAGCAATAATTATTTAGACGTGTATAAACATCGTCCTGAAACGGTAAAAAAAGGAACGGAGCTTCTACGACTAGAAACAGAAAAATACATCATGAATGTTTACCTAGAAAGGAGTGAACTGGTCGAAAACTTTGTCAGCTGCACGATTTGCAGGAAACACTATTACTCAGAATCAGAATATTATTCAATTTTTGAGAGCATGGAATTAATGGAAGAAGAAATGGAAGAGCTAAACAGCAAAAATGCGACGATAGACGATTATTATCTTGTATTTACTAGATTTTTGACGTGTGGGACGGAATCTATCGTGTTAATGGGAATGGATTATGAACTCGCTGTACCCGAAGTATTTTTGAGGGAATATGTAGAAGAAGTAGATAACCCAGGCGACGACTGGTACACGACTTTAACTGATTTTTTAGATACCTACACTTACGACGATACAGAAGAAATCCAAAATGAACTTGACCGTAAACGAATGCCATATCAACGATTTGAAAGGAAAAAAAGGCAATAATCATTTATACCGAAAAGTGAGAATGTGTGAAATAAGAACAAAAACCTTGAAATTAAGGGAATGGTTCTTATTTCGCACCAATCGCTCCAACCGCCCCCGCCGCTTAGGTGGTGCGAAATAAGCGGGCAAAGCCCGATAACCTAAGAGAAAGAAGGAGATCCATATGAATAAAATCATTCCTCTGTTGTTCGTACTGTGTATTGGCGAGATACTTATGCGTCATGGTGCAGCTGTACATTTAAACTTCGTAGTATTCTTAGGAATACTGATATTTTGTTTGATCTTTTGGCGCTTTGTGTTAGCCCTTGTGAGTCTAATATTCAAGTTGATTGCAGCCATATTTTTCATAGGGTTATTTCGATGAAAGGAGAGAGTACTAATGCCAATTGCAATAGGAAATAAACGGTTACCCGTGACATTAGATGAAAAGAGACAAAAAGAATTACAACGACTCAAGAAGAAATATAATAAAAGTGAGTCAAAAATTATGTGTATAGCTTTAGACATGCTTGTTGAGCAAGAAAAAGCAGGCTTTGAGATTCCAGTATTAAGAAAGTGATATCACTTTTCTTCCACATTGATCAAAGTGACATCACTTTATTATTTTATACAATGTTATTCAAAGAAAAAGTTTCTACAATAATAATGATGGTATAATTATAGTAACGCCATTATATCTATAAAAATAGAAAAGTAGGTTTTGTTAATGTCAATATTTTTTACCATAATATTCCTAGTTATAGCTGTTCCTTTTGTAATAAGCATAGTGTCAGCATTATTAAAAATTAAAGGTAAAGTGAATATCAGTTGGGTTTCAGTATTTATACCAATTTTCTTATTGTTAGGTTGCATTGCTTTTTTAGTGTTTGGTTTATTACTGATGTATTTTGCTAATTACAGTTTATAAAAAGAAAATAATCAAATTTGTGTTCTAAAAATAAATTTGAAAGGAGAATTATGGAGATCTTATACAAAATAAACAATCATAAATTGTGGAAAAAAAAGTACTATATGTTCCTTACCTTGTTTAGTTTTTTTATCATATTAATATTTTCTAAGTCTTCTCCACTTTATTTCATAAACGATTGGGTAGATGCTAATGCTTTTTTCTCAGTTGGAAAAGGAATAGTACACGGTCAGGTACCGTATAAAGATTTATTTGAACAAAAAGGTATACTTTTGTATTTCATTCATGCAATTGCTTATAAAATGAGTGCAACTTCCTTTTTTGGTGTCTACTTGTTAGAAAGTATTTCATTTGCGTTTTCGATGATTTTATTTTTTAAAATTTGCAATTATTATTTTTCAGAAAAAATATCCTGTGTTACCACTTGTTTGACTCCACTAATTTTGTTAAATAAGGACTATTTCCGTGCAGGAGATAGTGCAGAAGAATTTGTTTTTCCTTTTGTGCTTGGGTTATTGTATTTAATTATATCTATCTCTAATACTGGCGGAAAAATAAAAGGTAAACAATTTTTTATTCAAGGATTGCTTATGGGGTGTGTATTTTGGATAAAGTATACGTTGATTAGTCCGTGGATAGGTTTTTTTATTTTTTTCGGAATATATTATCTATTAAAGAAAGACTATCAACAAGTAATTAAAGCAGTGATTTGTAGTCTACTAGGATTTTTGTTAGTGAGTATCCCAATTCTTTTGTATTTTATAATTAACCATGCTTTACATGAAATGTATTTTGTTTATTTTAAGTTTAACATGATGTTATATCCACAATTAGTTGATCAAGGGAATAATATAAATATATTTAGTCGTTTTTTTAACACATTGAAGATATTTGCTACATTAATGTGGCCAAACAAAATTATTATGTCTATTTTAATTATAGGATCTGTCTATCTTTTATTTACCAAGGTAGTCTTTAAGCAAATTATTTTTAAAGTATTATGGATATTTATATTTATATGCACTAATTATTTTATTTTCTATGGTGGTATACCATTGAACTACTATATTTTGTTAGATTTAGTCGTATTGATGGTTGGATTTTTAGGATTTTGTGTTTTGTTAAGAGACTTAATGATTCGATATAAAATTCGAAGGCCTATTGTAACTAATTTTCTATTATCAGGTGTTATTATTTTGGGAATTGTATTAATGTTTAATTCAAATGATACTTTTAGAGATATGAGATTTTTTACTGATCGACCAAGTATCCAAATAAAAAATGCTGAAAATACAAATCCAAATGCTAAAGTCCCTGCCCAGCTGGAGTTTGCTAAGTATTTGAAAGGAAAGAAAAATGTAACTCTGTTGAATTATCAGTTTGTTGATTATGGATTTTCAGTAATCCCAAATATTGTTCCAAATGTTAAGTATTTTATGAACATAAATATCCCATACAACGTTTATCAAGAGAGTATGGATCAACAAAATAAATATGTAGAAGAAAAGAAAACGGATTATATAGTTGCTGGGCTCAAGCTGAATGAAGATGTAAACAAATTTGGAACACCATGGTTGCACTGGAACTATCACCCGATCGCTGTTCATGTCCAAGATCGTGAAGGGAATACTTTAAAATATGTGCTTTATGAAAAAAATAAAAAATAAATTACTAACTCAGTAAATAGAAATCTGATTTTTAAATCCCAACAGGGTATACCCTGTTGGACTTTTTTTATGATATGATATTAAACAAAGTTACAAGGTCAACTAGTTAATGCAACAGAGTATTCTTAATTAAGAAAAATGATCTACTAAATACAGAAATTAAATACAAAAGAATAAATAAGAGTTACAAACCAACATTTATTGAATATCATTTCAGAGCGGGTATTATAATTTTATAAAAAAGAGGTAGAAAAATGATTAAGTTTACAGATGGACAGAAAATAAAGGATAAAGTCCATATAATTGTGTAAAAGATAAAAGGCCATGTAACAGCCCTTTTACGGTACAATGTTTTTAACCACAA
>NZ_QPTY01000017.1:0-53806 GCF_005236045.1 Enterococcus sp. VV15 | reverse complement strand
GAAAATATATTAAGTTTGATCAATGAGAGACCGGTAAAACATTGTATAGTATTTTACACAGGATTATGGACTTGACTTTCGAGTGCAAGGCTTATTTTTTGAAAGAAATTAAGTTAGCCTCGCTTGTTATTCATTTTTCTGTTTGAATAAAATATTCGGATTCATTAAGTTAAGTTCATAAAAAGAATCAACAATGTATTTTGTATCTTTGAGTAAGGTATTTCTTGAAATATAAAAGAAATTGGGTTCTAACTGTGTGTATCTTGTTTGCAGAGTTCGTTCACAGACAATAATGTGAGGCCATTGTTCACGATAGACAGAGATATCATCTATCGAATAATAGAGATTTTCATCGATAAAAATAAATTCTGGATTTAACCATTTTTTGAGTGTATGACGATAAATAATATGGGATAACTCTGTTTCTGCAATAATCATACAGACATATTTTTTCGCTCTTTTTATGGTCAAACTAGGCAAAATCTCAGAGGTGAATTTCACGATAGATAATGGATTAAAATGAAGTGTATTATCATTAGTCATTTCCTTCCAACGATTGAGTATGTTTTCGACCCGCGATACATAATGGAGTTGTGTTGTAGACAAATAGTAGTTTCTTTCTAAATAATAATTTTGGATATTTTCCCATAATGAATAAACGAAATAAATAAAAGGAATCTCAAAACTTTCATTATGGAAAAGGACCGTTTCGAATTCTTCTTCAAATAAATTAATAAGATATTTGATCTGTTGTTGATTCTCAATAATCCGGATACGTTCATTTTGGTAATTTAATTCAATTATGGAATAATTTTTTGCCCGAATTGGTAGAATACTACAAATCGCAGTTAAAAAAGTCAGACTTTTTGAAGAAAGCTCATTTTTTTTGAAAACTTTTTTTGCAATTACTGAAAGTTGTTGGTATTCAATTCTAGTTTGAGTAGTTGTTTCATTTGCAAAAAACATCTGTTTTTCTGATCTTGAAAGGCAAAGATACGTATGGTAAAGCAAAAATTTATATTGACGATTATTTAAATTATAATTAGAAGAAAAAGTCTCAAAGATTTGTTTCACAAAAGAAGAAGCTAATACTAGGAGTCGTTGATCGATTATTTTGTTGATAAGATCTGTACGCATCCAAATAGTAACGAAAAGCATCCGATAAGTTAATTCGTCGGCTTTAAATTGTTCTCCAATTTTTTGAAAGTTTTGAGCAATTAAAAAATTTTCTACTTTTTTTTTAGTACGAAAAGCTTTCGTTGTTGACACAAAATCTTCCTCGACAATTGTTAAATAATTTGTTTCTCCCAGTAAATAGCGAGCAACGACTTTAAGAAAATGCGATTCTTTATACACTTCTTTGATTAAATCATAATCAGTTGCTTCTTTTGAAAATAACATCGTGATATGTGTCGTAGTAAGCATATTATACGTAATAAAAGGTGCTAATTCTAACATCAGTTTATGGATGTCTGTTTTTATTGTATTGACGGTAACATCAAGTCGTTCACTTAGTTCACGTAAGCTAATCGTTTTTAATTCGAAAATATATTCCACTAATTTTACTCGACGAATAACATCTTTTTCAATAAATTCTTCAATCATACGTTTCTGTTCACAATCCTTTCTTTCCTACTTATGGTCTATTAAATCATAAAAATCAAAATTATGAAAATAATGATGAAATAAAAGGCTCGTTTTTTCTTCAGGTCTATCATAGTAGAAAAGGAGTGAGTGATGTGCTTGAAGAAAAACTACAATTGTTACAAGGATTATTAGCACAAGAACCAGTTAATAAATTTGAACTAAAAAAAATGATTTTTACATTATCTTCATCAGAAAAAAGTGAAATTATTGATCGACTGTCTCCTAAAGAACAAAAAAAATTTATTGAAGTCACATTTTCAACTGAATACAGATTCTATGTTCAAGCATTGAAACAAAGCCAAGAAGAGTATAAAAAATATTGTCAATCACAAGATTATATAAATGACTTAGTGAAACAACATGTTCCAATAAATGAAAAATTAGCTCAAGAACTGAAAAAAGAAGTAGAGAAAGAACGAGCAGATTTAGTTCATAGTGAAGAATATGCTTCACTTTTGTACAGCGCATTATGTCAACATGCGAATTATCAACATAGTAATTTAACGATTTTAGATTATCTCTCACAATTGGATTTGAATTTAGAATATTTGACACTTTATTTAGATTTTTTGACAGTGCATGCAGATCAATTTATGGAAAGAGAGGTGGATTCTTTAAAAGAATCGATTAAAAACAGTATTTATTGTGCTAGAAAACCATTGCTTCTAGAACAAACGTTAGCTTCCTTGGAAAATAATAATAAAGATTCGTTTTTAGTTTTACCAGTGATTCAAATGCTTCCTCAAAGCGGGGTTCATAGCAGTTCGTTAATTGTTCATAAAGAGGACAACAAAATTATGGTGACGATATTAGACAAAGGTATGCATTATTTGGATAAAATAAATAATACTTCCCCAGGAATCGGTGTGAAAGAAATCTCAGATTTAGGAATTGGTGGTTTTTTAAAAGGGCTATTTACAGGAGGTATTGATAAAAATCTTAAAGTTGCTCTTCCTTATGTTTTGGAATTTCCCGATACGTCAGAAATGAGAACACAATTGACTTATATTTTTGCGTTGGGAACGACATTTCTAGGTAGAGATCTACAATTCAGCCTGTTTTCTGAGAAAAAGGAATCCCTATTGATTCAGAGCAAGCTTTTAGAATTAGCAGAATCCTCCTATTGGGGAACACAAGTATACGATGGGCAATTTTTTGGGAAAAATTGTTATATCAAATCTGTTAGTGCCGCGATGCAACACGTTTTAGGAGACAAACAAACGACGAATAAGTATACGATAAATGGGAAAGAGGCAGAATTAAGAAAAATCCCTGGTCATTCTGCAAAAGAAGTTCTCGTTACACTAGCGGAAATAATGAAAATTCGTGTCCAAAAACTCGGCTATTCTCCAAAAGCAGTTGAAGCAATTGGCACATTAACAGCTGAATACTGTGAACAAAAGGCCCGCTCTCGTACGGCAAGAGAGAAAATTAATGATTTAAAAGAACTAGGATTAAAATATAATATGCAAACAATTGAGTTGTTTGAAAAACTAACACCTACTAAAGTAGATGTTGCTTTAAGTCCAGTTATACAGTCTTCTCTTTATTTTACAGCGCAACATAAACAGGGGAATTTTGGAAAGAACGCCACACAAATGATTCTACAACTTTGTTCAGTAGAAGAAATTGAAACAGTAAAAGCAGCAATCCAAACAACTTTAGCTTCTTATCAAGACAAACCTGCTGAAAGGCGGACATTAAGTGATGTTGCCAATATGAAAGGTGAGAGTAACAAGGCACAGAAAGACCCAGAAAAACAAGAGAAAAAGGATAGTCTAGAGCGCTAATTGCTTTAGTGAGTGATCAAATAATTTGTTAAACAAAACATTTCTTTCTCATTATTTTCAAAAAAAAGAAAAAACTGGTCTTGGAAGAAGCGTATCATGATCGAGTGATAAGATAAAAAAATAAGATCTTTTTAAAGGGGAGTAAAAATGGGTAGAGTAAGAAAATTGATTGATAAATTTGAAAAATTTATCAAAAATAAAGTATCTAAGAAGCCAAAAGAGGTACCTCAAAAAAAACAAGCACCACAACCGCAACACTATGGGGCAATGTTGGAAGAGATGGTCAAATTGTTGCCGCAAAAAGAACACCAACGACCACTTGTCTTTTTTCAAGAGTACTCGCAGGTTCGTGATCAAGTTTCTCAAAAAGAGGAAGAGCATATTTATGATGAGATTGATCCAGAATCAATCTATGACCCAGTCACAAAAGAACCGATTTATGATCGAGTATCTGACGAAGGTATTTATGTTACCATTACGCAGGAAAATTTTAAATCAGAAGAGCGAAAGAAAGAAACACCGAAAAAACCACCGCGTCGTAAATTGTTGCAACAACAACACACGTATGAAAATACATCTCCTAAAAAGGAGCCAATTTATGACCAAGTACCAGGTTCAGGTAAACCAGTTATTCCGCCTAAACCGAAGTTAACAAAGGAATTTTTAGAGGAAATGAAACAAAAATCCCATCGTCAGAATCAACAAAAGCAATCACAAGGCCCATTGCACAAACCGGAAAAAGAACGATGAGTCGTTATAGAAGAGCCTTATAAAAATAAATAGTAAGGAGAGGCATCTATGTGAAGTATCTAGGAATTATTAGTATTTTAATTGGTATTTATGTCAATCTAGCCTTATTCACGCAGCTGTTTGAAATGATTTTTGATACCGTCATCCCAGTTTTTTTAATTGGTTTGGCTGGAATCGGATTAGCGACACTTAGCTTAAAAGAAAATAAAGGTACTTTTCACACTTGTTCAGCCAGTGTAGGGTTATTAGTTAATTTGTTGCCAATGATGGGGTATCTGTATCTGTTGATTGGTCTTGGTTAAGGAAAGTAGTGAAAGCAATCTCTTAACATAGAGAGAATTGGAGGAACTAATTATGAAAAGTTTAGGAATGCTTAGCATTTTGAGTGGTGTATATATTAATGACGCGCTATTTATTCACCTATTTATGCCTGCTTTCTCAATGATAGTGACATGCATCCTTGGTTTGATCGGGCTAGTCGTTGCCTTCGCTAGCTGGAAAATGAACAATGAAAAAGGTTATCGCTATTTAGCCATGATCGGATTATTATTAAATGGATTCCCCCTGTTGAGCTATCTTTATTTGTATGTGATGCTCTAAGAGAAAAAAGACAACTTCGAAAGAAACACCGTATTCTAGGTCGTAATAAAATGACTAGATTACGCTTGTTTCTTTCGAAGTTTTTGCTATATAAAACGTATTTTCAAATTATGGTATCGAAACCATCACAGTTGCCCAAAATAATTTTGCCCCTATTTTTTTTCTTTTACGAATGATTTTTCTCGTTCTATGCAAAAAGGGAGAATAACTAAGGGCTTTTGAAAGAAATATTTTACTTTTTTTTTAGAATGGTGCATGCGACTAAATAAAAAATGACATTTAGTTAAAAAATAAGAAAATCAAAGAAGTAGAAAAAAACGTTGAGGAAGCCCTTAAAAGTTTTGTTTCCTTCTTTTTTTGAGGAAAAAAAGAAATGGATTTGTGGGATGAATCACAAACGGAGGGATTTGTGATTTATCAACAACTGAAAATCACTTTTTTAAAAAATGAAAAAAAAATGGTGTTGCTTTTTGTTTATATTTTTTATGTCACGTATATATGAGTTTACAGGAAAAAATTCTTAAGTGAATGTTAGTAGTAGAAGGAGTTTAAGATGAGAAACAAGAAAAAACAAGCGGTTTTTGACAAACAAAATCAAAGATACATAACTTATCAGTCTAAAAAAGAAATGGAGAAACAACATCCCGATGGCAACTACCTGGTCATCGGAGAAATCGAAAAAAACAACAAACCAGCGAAAAAAGAAGGAATCACAAAAGAAGTAGGAGAGCAGGAAGTAACGATGTATCCTATTGGGACCTACCCAGAAAAACGATATCAAACCATTGGCTATGTTCCTTGCAACGACAAAGAATATCTTGCTGTTAAGCAAAGAAAATATAATCATTTTCTCTTTATCTTAGCGGTGCTACTGCTATTTTTTGTGGGTTATTATTTTTTCAATCAAAAACCAGTGACAGATATTGATCCACAAGCAGAAGATTATTTGTCTCAGCTGAAACGCCCAGAAAATATCGATGATTCTAAAATCTTGATTCCAGGATATGGTACGTTTACCTTGACTAAAGGGAGCGATACCATCGATACAGTTTTATTCAATCCAGAAGACAATCCATGTTTCTTCAAATTTACTTTAACAGACAAAGAAACCGGAGAGAGATTATACGAAAGTAAACTCGTTGCGCCAGGAAAAGGGATTAGCCCTATCAAATTGATGAAATCATTTACTGAAACAGGGACGCATGAGGCAGTATTACTGTTTCAAACGTTTGATTTGGAAGACACAGACATCGCATATAACTCCTCAAATATTGATGTGAAAATCAATGTTGTGGATTAAAAGGAGGTGAGGAAAAGATGGAAAGGAAAAAGAATTATCTCTATCAAGGAATTGCGTGGGTAACCATTCTTTTGCTGACAGTTGGTTCATTTCGCATCAAAGAAATCGTTGAAGCCATTACAGCTGAGCCATTGATTGAAGCCAATGTGGTATATAACGAGGACCAAACGCAAGCAAGCATTGTATTTGATCTAGCAAGTGTCAATCAAGGAACGAATGAAATTGTCAAGATTACAAGTGAACGTGAGGGAGAAGTCGTTTATGATGCGAGTCTGATCAATCAATCCTCTGATTATGACGTAGCTGAGAACGGAAATTACCAGTTTACGGTAACGTATCGTTCGACTTCTTTGTTAGCTAACCAGAGTGACGCTACTTCAGTTGAGTCAGAAGCATTAGAGACCACTCAGGTGAATGTCCAAGTTGATGGCATCCAACCAACACCTGAGACAAGCAGTTCAGAACAAACACCAATGATTGATTCTGAGGGGGATGTTGAAGCACCCACAATTGAAACAAGCGAAGGATCCCTAAGTACTGAAGAAAGTGAAACCGTTTCTTCCACGAACGTGAGTCAAGAACAAACAGAAGCAAGTGCTACAGATGAAACTACTACTTCCACGGAGGCAAGTCAAGTGGAGGCAGTCAATGAAACGCCAGCAAAAGAAAGTAAGGCGACGACGGCTTATCCACAAGAGATATTGTTTAATGGGATTGTCGGTAATGGAAATTCTAAAAAGGTTAAATTTACCATAGATCCAGCTAGTTATCAGGTTACAGGAACAGTTTTAGGTACAGTTGGAGGATACCATCAGCTTTTTTCAGAAACATATTATAAAATTACCGTCTATAAAAAAAATTCTCAATTACACGATTCGGGAAAAGTTGTTTTTGAGGTAAAAGGAACCCAAACGCCAAATAAATCAGATTTTAGTGTAATTGAAGCGTTTAATTTTGAAGAAGGCGATATGTTGCAAATTTGGAGTGCGGAAGCAAAATTTAATTTTCTCGGTTCTCCTGTTATTGCCAGTGATGGAGTAACAACAATTAATTATGACTCTACGGTTATTCCTAAAGAAAAGTTTGAAAATTCTGTTTATGAGATAACACAAAATGGCTTAAAAGAAATTTATAATAAAGCACCTACAGCTAGTGGCCAAGATATTCCACTATATTCTCTATTTGGTCAAGGAAGTTGGTCGGATGGCTCATTCCTTGATGCCCCTGTATATTCTGATATGGTGTTTAAAGACGATCGAAATGAGAAGGGAATTTATGCTTCTGAGTATCAAATCAAAGATAGAGTAGGCGTAATGAATTATTCAGTAGCTAATATGCCTAGTGATAATATTCTCTCAGGTATATGGACATCGAGGTACACAGTAACTGATTCATGGGGACGTTCAGTTACTGTAAGAAGGCTGACTGTTAAATTGCCAAAGATTGATAGTAAAATAACGATTGAAGAGATGACAGAAAAAATTTCTAATGGAAAACAAGTACCAGGATTTGTTCATTTTGACGGGGCGACTGTTGATGTTGGTAGTCAAAACGTAAAATTAAAATCGGGAGCAACTATCCATTCAAAAGATTCATCTCGAGAGTTTTTAACGCTTTCATATGGTTCAGATACTATAACAAAATTCATAAAAAGCACTACAAATGATTTAGAAGAGATTCAATTAGCTGGAAAATATACTATAGCCTCGACTAATATTACCTCAGTAAATATTCATTCGAATAGCATAACTGAGATAAAAACGACTTATAAAGCTAATGTATCTGAAACACAAGTAGCAGCTTGGGGAGAGCAAGAGTTAAAAAACAAATTGAAAGAACAATTAGCTCAGATAATAGGAACTGATAGTTCAAATTTAGCTGATGGAGAAATACTTCTGGATAGCAACTTAGATTTAAGTAATCCTACAGCAGATACTTATCAAGGAGTTCTACGGTTTGCAAATAATGCTGGAACGATTGACCAGCAATTTACGATAAATGTCACCGCCAATCCTTGGAGTTATGATACGCCAGAGCGAACAGAAACGAATGGGGCTTCCGGTTTTGTAGTCATTCCAAAAGGGATTGATTTGCAACGAGATACAACCGATGCGAGTCAACTTTCAGCAACGGCCGAAGTGTATTTCGCAAACTATGCGAATGCAACAGGTGTCAATTACCAAGTTTCCGTGGATGAAACTTTTGAGATGATGAATATTGTAGATACTTCCGATAAATTTACTGTAACAGCTGCTTCAAAAAATGGTCAAACAGGAGCGACTAATAACATTCTTCCTCTAGGTAACTTAACGTCGACAAATACTAAAGGAAATGGGCTAAGTGTCACTTTTACTGCACCAGCAGAGAAAGTTGACAAAATCAAAGGACGCTGGCAAGGAAACGTTCGTTTTTATATCGAACGCCAATAATTATGTGATCAACATAGGCAACTATGTTTGAATAAAAAATTAACAATTAAAGGAGATTAAAATAGATGATCAGTAAAAAAATGATGGGAACAATGGCAGTATTAGGGATGATGCTAGCAGGAGGTACATTAGTAAATGCTGAAAGCAGAATAGCACCAACACAAAAAGCAATTCCAGTAACCTATGACAATAGAAATGTTCTTCCAGACGGTAATGGACAATATGGGATGGTTATTCCTACAGCAATTTCATTTACTGATGAAGAACCATCGGCAGATGCATCAATTGAAATTATTGGTATTAATGGATTTAACCTATCAGATTGGAAAAAACTTAGTGTTACTGTTAAAGTTAAATCTGCCAATAGCTATACTTTAAAAAATATAAATAATCAAACTGTACCATACACATTAACTATGGATGGAAATAATACTGCTTTTGAATCAAATGCTACTGAGCAAAGTGTAACAAAAAAATTTGGTATAGGTATAGCTGATGTAGCACAAAAAGTAACTGGTACTGCTATGCTAAATGGTAAAGGTTTAGAAAAAGGACAGTATAGTGATCAATTAACCTATATTTTTGAAGAAAATGAAAATGAATTGAAGTAAGAATATATATTGTTTATTAATAATTATTATTAGATTAATTTTTATTATATAAACATTATAGGAAAGAATAATCTATGAAGCATTCTGGAAAAGATTTATTTTCAATAAACTATTTCTCCTACTTTCAGCAAGAGTGTCAAAAGGATTATTTAGCATTGGGCTTTCCTTTGATCAAAGCAGAAGTGGAGGAGCTATGCTTAGTGATGCAGGAAAAAATTGCAGGGATCAATGGCGATAATTTTTTTGAAACGCATGCAGATATTTTGGGGATTGATGCGCGCTTACAAATCATTTTTTCACTGTTGCCAAAAGAAGAAAATGGCATTTTAAGCTATTTAAGTGAGGCGGAGATCTTAGAATTATCAAGGAAAGATTATCCGTATTATATGCGTGAATTATGTGGGTTTCGATCGATTGAATCGACCCCTCATTCGTTGCATTTTTATTGTCAGTAAAAAAGGTTCAACCATTGATTAATTGAGACATCAAAGAGGCGCTGTTGCTTAGTTCAACAGTACCTCTTTGGTTTTAGGCTGTGAGCGTGTCTAAAATGATGCCTTTTTGGTAATCGATGATTGCAACAGACAAATCTTCATTTAAGACGTAGGCTTGATCGGCTGTTTGACTGAGTCCGATTGCTTGACGTGGTGCTTTCAATCCTTGAATGGTTCGAATAACTTGGTTCGTCGTTAAATCAATGACAGAAACCTGGTTACTTCCTTTTTCACCGGTTAAAAGCAGACTCTGATTTACGAGTAAAATACAGCCATAGGGTTCTGTCCCCACAGGTATTTTATTCAAGAGGTTTCCTGTAGTAGAATCAACAATGTTGATCGTATTTTCACTGCTTGAAGCACCGTATAGCAAATTATTTCCTTCATCAAGCGCAATTCCACGAACTTGAGGAATATTTTTTAGGGTGTTGATGATTTGCTTCGTAGTGAGATCTAAGACACGGACATCATCGCCTTGGAAATTGGTGACGTAGGCATAATTATCCGTTGAATCGATCAAAATCCCTTGACGAGGACCAGAAAAACCAGGGATGATTTCTTGTTTTTTTGTAGTGAGGTCAAGAATTGTGACGGAATTTTCGGCTTGATTATTGGCGATGATTTTTTTGCCATCTGCTGTTAAAGCAAACCCAAATACTCCTTTTTTCATAGGATAATTGGCAATGCGTTCAAACGTCATAACATCAAATTCTTGGATACTTCCCAAAGAGCTATCAGAAATAAAAAAAGAACTACTATCTTTTGAAAAAACAATATTTCTAGGGGAAAGGAATCCGGTTAATTCTTTGATTTTTTTTCTTGTTTTTAGATCATAGACGATGATTTTTTGATGGTCACTTTTCGCAACAATGACGATATCTTCTTTTGGGCCGACGGCTAATGTATTGTTTTTTATTTCTGGATCAAAGAGATCAGAAGAAGCTGTTTTGCTGGTCTCATTTTTAGGAGTATCCTGAGAAAAATAATAGAAGAGACCGACAATGAATAAGAGAGCTGCAAGAAGATAAGCTATTTTTTGAAACATGTTTGTTCCTCCTTTCGTACTAAATAATTTTTAGCTATTTCTACTTTCTTATAGGATATCGATAAAATTTTTCTTGTTATTGAAATTTTTATTTTTCTATGAAGCATAAATCGGGAGCAGGTTAGAAGCCATTTTTCATCTGTAAGCAAAACCCTTTCAAAAGGGTAAGAGGCTATTTTCTATAGTGTGCACTTATTTGCTGGTAGCGAGTTATTTTTGTACATCTTGTTATAAAAATTATTCCCAGCATTGCTCTATCTCCGTTGAAACAATACTGGGAACAATTTTTCTGTGATACTATGGTTTCCCAATTATTTACTGAATAGAAAGAAACACAAGTTTAAATGGTTAGCAGATGTATGGAATGAAAAGTAGCGAAACTTTCTATTTTTATATGAACAAATGGGGTAAGGAAAATAGTAAAGTATGACTAAAACAGGATAGGTTCATCATAAAGCAAAAAATAGAGGTAAAAAAAAAAACAACAAAAATTTCTTTTTTTGCTTTTTTTTGCCAAGTATTGATAAGTAATTTAAAAAATCGTGCATTCTATAATTTTTCAGTAAAATAGTCAATTTCATTTTTTCAAATAAAATGAGAATCTATGTAATTTTTTATATTTTTATAAATAATCAGAAAGATTTTTTGTTATATTTCCATTGGAACGTACTATTTGCTGAGATGAGGTGAAAAAATGAATATTGCAGTGATTGGGTTAGGGTATGTTGATTTGTCCCATGCGTTATTATTTAGTTGAAAGGATCAGGTTTTTGCCTATGATAATGATCCACTAAAAATGATGCGCTTAAAAAATGGACAAAGTCCCATTGATGAACCGCTAATCATTCATGAATTAAAGAAAGAAAACCCTAATTTACTTTTTAATGATGAGTTGAAGAAAGCGATTTCTCTTTCGGATTATGCTTTTATCTGCGTACCAACGAATTTTTCAGAAGAATCAATGACGTTTGATACGACGACACTAGAAACTGTTTTACATCGGATTTTTCGCATGAATAAGGCAATCAAGGCGATGATCAAATCAACGGTTCCTGTAGGATTTACAAAACGGATCAGGCAACAGCTCAAAACAGAGAACATTGTATTTTCTCCGGAATTTTTACGAGAAGGAAATAGTCTAGAAGATAGCCGATACCCTTCTATGTGATTGGAGAGAATACTATAGAAAATATGGCAATCTATCAGTTGTAATACGAAGAACTGTTTTGCTGAGCATATTCCTGTCTGTTACGTTTCTTCAGAAGAAGCAGAGGCCATAAAATTATTTTCGAATACGTATTTAGCGATGAGAATTGCTTATTTCAATGAACTGGATACGTTCGCGGAAACCCATGGACTAAGTACCCTACGAATTATTCAAGGAATGGGATGGGATGATCGGATTGGCAATCATTACAATAATCCCTCATTTGGGTATGGTGGGTATTGTTTACCCAAAGATTCTAAGCAACTGGAAGCGCATTTCCATCATACGCCACAGCAATTGATATCCACAGTAGTTGCTTCCAATCAAACAAGAAAGGACTTTATTGTCCAACAAATTATGAAGAAAAAGCCCAAAACAATTGGAATCTATCGGTTAAATATGAAACAAAGCTCAGACAATTGCCGAAATTCGGTGATGATTGATTTGATCAAACAATTCAATCAAATGGATCCCAAGATTCGGATTTATATTTATGAGCCATTATTAAAAGAGCACACTTCTTTTTTAGGGAATGAGGTAGTCGCTACTACTGAAGCATTAAAACATAAATCGGAAGTGATTTTAGCCAATCGTATGAGCCAGGAGCTATTGGATGTCATTGAAAAAGTTTATTCTCGAGATCTTTTTCATAAAAATTGAAGAGTAATAAAAGGCGCATTCGGATTAAAAAATGAAATGAAGGAGAAAAATCATGTTTTTTAAGGTTTTTTATCGTTTATGGAGTATTGTCGCTCACCCATTTAATCATTCAAATTGTGAGGAGTGAACAAAGTTATCGACAAGCAAAATTAAAACAGGGCGATACGCAAGAAACAGCATTATGTGGTGCTTCGGTTGTTTTACCGATTTACAATGAAAAAAAGGAAATTGTGGATAAAGTGATTCGCTCGATTTTAAAACAAAAAGAGGTTGACTTAGAATTATTCGTCATTGATGATTATTCGGATAATCGAGAAGAATTAATGAAAGAAGTGTATTCGTTTTATGACAATGATCCAAGGGTAACGATTTTTTACGCAGATCGTAATCAAGGGAAGAGACACTCACAAAAAATGGGCTTTGATGCTGCACAAAAAGAATACATTGTCACGATTGATTCCGACACCATTTTACATGAACCGTTTGCAATTCAACGGTTGTTACGTCATTTTAAAACAAACGGTCGGGTTGGTGCGGTTACAGGAAATGTCGGTGTTGAAAATAAAACAACTACTTTTTTGACACATCTGATTTCTTATCGCTATTGGTTCTCCTTTAACCAAGAACGAGAGGCACAAAGTTTAAGTGGTGTAATCTTTTGTTGTTCTGGGCCATTTTCGGCCTATAAAAAGTCAATTATCGATAAAATCAAAAAAAATATGTCAGTCAAGTATTTTTTGGGAAAAACTGCACATATGGGGATGATCGGCATTTAACGAATTTAGTGTTGGAGAGAGGGTATCAAACGATTTATGCACGAGATGCCGAAGCTGCAACTTATGTACCAGAGACAATGAAGGGGTACTTAAAACAGCAGGTACGCTGGAACAAGAGTTTTTATCGCGAATTACTGTGGTCTGGAAAATTGATGTTTAGCAAACCGATTTATTTTATGTATGAATTATTGATGCAAACAATGTTACCTTTTTTGTTGTTGGGGGCTATTCTCATTTTAGGTTATCAAATCTTTTTCCAACACCATTATCAACTACTATTTTTCTATTTTCTTATCCTATTAGGAATGTCCCTGATTCGTATCGTTTATGCAATTTACCGAACCAAAGATCGAAATTTTTTTCTTTTTTTACTCTATGGTTTTTTGCATGTCGCGCTTCTTTTACCAACTAGGTTATATGCGTTAGCAACCTTAAACAATACGAAATGGGGAACGAGATAGACAACAGGAGGGGCTAGTTTCTTAAGACGAATTTCAATTAAACAATAGAAATAAGGCGTAAATCATTCAAGTAAAGTTAAATGATCTACGCCTTATTTTCGAAGTTATTATTTAGGAATAACTTCTGTTTGATTTGATACAACTTTAATTGTGGAAAAAATAGTTAGTATAGAAAATGGAGAAGATGAATAGTTGAGTACAGAAATTGTATCAACTACTTATAGTGTAACATTCTAAAAAAAAAACAAAGATAAAAACCGTTTTTTTTCAGAAAAAGAAAAAAACGATCGCTCTAAATTTGGTAGTCTTTTATAAATGGATAAAAGGAAGGAGAAAAAAAGAATGAATAAGAGTCTGTACTTATTAGGTCTATTAAGCCTAATAGGGTTAAGCGAGGCGTCCATATATGCGGAAGAAAGCAAAGAAGAAACGTCAGTAAATGTGCATATTGCTACGCCAGAAAATGGAGGAGACACACCTGCGCCACCTTCTGCTGCAGCCAATTTTGTTAGTTCAGATCCAGAAAATCCTGGCAATCGAAGTAATCAGTTGCAAGCGGCTTTTGGACTGGCTTATCAACCTGATATTTTTAATTTTGGCCAAGTCGTCTTAAAAGAAAAAGGGGAGCAAGAGATTGCTGCTAAGTTACCACAAAGTGGGGATCGCAAGTTTCATGTTGGTGTGAAAGCCAAAAATCGTGATACAGCGGGATGGACACTAAAGGTCGGATTAAAAGGCTCTTTAACTGAGCAAGCAGGAGTCACGCTTGAAATCGGCAATGGGACAGGGGAAGTAAAAGTCAATCAAGGAGATGCTGAAACAGCTCAATTATTTGCTGCACCTATAGAAACAGTTTCTGCTCCTAAAAATATTTCAGTTGGGAAAACTGAGGCGCTCGTTATGCAGGGAAAAGCGGGAGCAATCCACAATGATGTTTATGATTACGAACTTGGTGAAGTTACATTGAAGATTGCTGATGTGAGTCAAATTCAAGCGGGGGATTATTCACAATCATCTTTACAGTGGAATTTAGAAAAAGCACCTTAAATCAAAAAAACAACCTATATTGAAGAGTAAAAGTAGAAGAGAGGAAAAATCAAGTGAATAAGATTTGGAAATTGTTGGCCTTGTTCTATCTGTGGTTTTCTTTAGGCGTACAGTCAGTAGCAGCTGAGGAATTAGGTGGCTACACGATTGAAGGCGTACCTCATCCCAATCAGCTCGATCCTAATCTGGGTTATTTTTATTTACATGAAGAGGCAGGAGCAACTGACACGGTCAAAGTGAAATTAATCAACACTTCTTCTGCAGATAAAACGCTACGTGTAAAAGTGACCAATGCGGCGACTAATAGCAACGGCTTGATTGATTATACGGGTATTTTACCAAGCCACGCTTCATTAAAGTATCCTTTAACTTCACTAACAGAAGTGAGCCAAAAAGAAGTGACTGTTCCACAAGCCAGTGAAGTTGAAACAGAAATCAAATTGACGATGCCTAAAGAAAAAATATCAGGGGTGATTCTTGGAGGGATCGTGGTTTCCGAAAAGCCAAGCGAAAATCAAAATGAGGGACAGATATCCTTAGAAAATACGTATAGCTATACTTTAGGATTGGCTCTCACGAACGAAACAAAGATAGAACTAAATAAGCATCTATCCGTTGAGTTAGAGAGTGTGCAAGCAAAATTGGTAGATGGAAAAAAAGTAATTGAAGCGAATTTTTTAAATCCTCATCCTTATATTTTTGCAGACGCTCAGGTGCAAGGTACCGTGATTAATCAAAAAAATCAACAAGTCATCAAGCAAATGACAAAAGAATCTATCAATATTGCACCGTATTCGGTTTATCCTTTTCAGCTAGATTGGCAAAAAGCAAACTTAAAACCAGGGACGTACCTCTTTAAGGGAAAAGTGACGGCAGGTGAGAAAACGTGGACGCTGGAAAAGAAATTTACAATTAGTAAGGAGCAAGCCAATACCTTAAATCAAGAGTCTGTTTATAAAGTAACGATTCCGATTTGGTTGCGCGTCGCTTCTTATGGGAGTACTTATGTCAGCATACTGGGAACGGTTTATTTGATCTTACGTAAAAAGAAAAGGAGGAAGAGGAAATGAAAAAAAGCATGCAGTATATTTTGTTAAGTAGTTTCATGTTGTTATTGGGGACAGTTCAAGCTGAGGCAAGTCAACAAGCAGAAACTGAAGTCGAAGTGACATTTCTACGCCCAATTACTCCTGACCCAGAACAATTACCTGGAGGAAGCCATGCTGGAGAAACGAATGAGACTTTAGAAAGCAACGAGGAAGAAGAAACTATACCAGAGAGTGAAGAAATTAAAGGGGCTGCGGGTTCTTTTAATCCGCCAGCAAGTGTACTGGACAGTAATCGACAAGGACTTATTGGGACGAATAAGACACAAAATGTCAAGTCCGCGGCTTCAACAACGCAAAAGAAACAGTCTGTGCGTTCATCGCAGGCGGTGCGTTATCCTGAGACAGGGACAACACTTCATATGCTAGCGAAATGGGTAGGAGGCATTTTCGTCCTGCTTGCTGCGCTAGGATGGAAAAAAACAAAGAGGGAAGTGGTGTAACTATGTATGGACAACCTATTTTATTCTTGGGAATAGGAGGCTGTTTGTTAGTTGGAAATATTTTTCTATTGCTTAGTGACTATAAATATAACTTGACGAGTAACAAACGTCCAAGAAGTCTTTGGCTCAATCTATTTGTCCTTTTTTTAGCTATTGTGTTGCTGGTTCTTGGGATCATTTATTTTTTAATGATCCATCAGCAAGTATAAATGGCATGACGTATTATGGAGAAACTATGGAAAGATAAAGAGGGAAAAAATGAAAAAAAAATATAAATCAATTGTATTATTCGCTACAGCGAATTTGCTCGTTGCACCAGTGATTACGACTTATGCAGAAGAGTGTTTAACAGATCCCAAAGTGGCAGTAACTCAGGAAGAAGCGAAACAAGAAAAAACAGTTGCAACTACTACGACTACTGAAGATAAAAAAAGCCAAGAAGTTACACAAACAACAGAAACATCACGCTCTGAAGAAGCACAAGAAGCAAGTGCTGACAAGTCTGAACAGACAGCAGTAACAACTATGACTCAACAAGAAACAAGTGATACAAATGAGAAGACAGCGGCTGCTGTTAGTGGGCAAGAGAAGATCATAGAAAATAGTGGAGATGGAGTAAGCCAATTAACAGAAACTAGCGAAAAGGCAACGGAAACCCTTACCTTTGATTTCTTAGGTTTGAGTAATCGCAATTTTGGGACACTACGATTTACCAAAGAGGGAAAGCTCGTACTGACGTTAAAGGGTGGACGGGCTCATTCGGGATTTGGAACTAGCACCTATGCCTCAATTAAAATAACCAATCAAGGTACAGCAACCTACACAAAAGTCATTAGAGGAAATGACTGGTTACCAAATCAGACCGAAGAAATTACCTTAAAAGAAGGGGATCAGCTCACCATTTACCATGCTGAGCCGAGTCGTTTTGTAGTATCGGATGCGAATTTTAAATCAAAAGATGGCAACATTAAGACCTATAATTATCAGTTAGCAGCGGATCAAACGTTGAAAAACGTCACAGATAGTGTGTATTTAAAAGAAGAAGTACAGACCCTTTTTAAGAATGAAGAACAAAAAGAATTATCAGAATCAGCCAATCAAGTCAAGATAAATGAACTGAAAAAGAAGTTGACCAATGGTGTCTACCAAGTAGAAGAACAAGAAAAGCAAGAATTGTTGCAGTGGTTAGAAAAAGCACAGCAATTAATCAATCAATTAGGAGAAGTGGTTTCAAATAATCAAGTTCTGACCCAAGAAATCTTCACGTTGCCACAACCTGCCCATCTTTTAAAAGAAGGGCGCCGAATGGCCGCAAATCATGACCGTCAAGATCTAGGGATTGTTTTAGAGGGGCAGACGCAGATTCAAGTACGTCAAGCCAATGATCACTATTCACCGAATGTGACATTGCGCTTGTTAGGAAATGATTCGAAGCTAGAAATGTCAAAGACAATTTCTAAAGAGTGGACAACGATCGATGTAGCCACTTCATTAGTACCCTACATTGAAACACCTTATACCAATACGCAAACGAATGAACAACCAAAAATTGAATTAAAAGTTGTTCAAGGGGTGGCTAAAAAAATTCCAACTTACGATAGCCAAACACAGATTGCTGATTTCTTAGCGAACTGGACGCAAAGCAAAGCAAGTTTTGCAGTCGTTAAGGGGCGGAAATTCCAAATGTTGATCCCTGTGAATGATTTCAATCAAGTGAAAAGTATTGATCTTCCTCAATTAGTTCATGAATACGATGAACAAGTCTTTCAATTGATCGATAAGCTAACAGGATTAGAAGTGAACAGTTCAGATCCGATTCATGAGGAAGAAAAGCAACGCTATTTCATCAAAGCGGATGCGAATGGTGCCGGTGCGGCCTACTACGGAGGAAGCTGGACGGCACAAAATTCGACGAGCATGGCTTCGTATCTTTCTATCAACTGGTTACCGATCCATGAAATCGCTCATGGGTATGAAGTACCAAGTAAAGAAATGATCGTGGTGGATGTATTAAACAATGTTTATGGTACGTACTACCAACAAAAATATTTAACGAATTTCATTAAAGACAGTTGGCTTTTTAGAAATAATAAACAAGGATTAATAAATAATGTAAAAACAAGCTTGTTAGGAAATCATGTTGGCTATAATGAGCAAGGTTATCAAGAAAAGTTGCTCTTATTCATGATTTTGGCCGAACGACTAGGTCAAGAAGGGTTTGCTGAGTTTAACAAATACCATCGTCAATTGGCCAATGAAGGAAAGGCGGTCAATGACCTTGTTCAACTATTCATTGAATTTGGGCATCAGTATCAAAAGTACAACTTAATTCCGTATTTCCAGTTATTAGGATTAACAGTCGATGATCAAACAGCAACCCAATTTTTGAAAAATGACAGTCAGCCTGTTGCGATGGTGACACAAGTAGTTCCAGATAGCCAAATCGAACAAGCGCTACAAATGTTAGGCTTAACTGACGATCTTGACTCACAACTGACATTGGTGACGAACCAAGAACTACAAAAATTAAATTTGACCAGTCAAATTACCGTTAACATCAAAAATAGTGAACTACTTCAAAATGGTACGTTACGCTTAAAAAATGGGCAAGAGGTTGTCAAAGAAGTAACGGTCAAAGGAGATCAAGTCACTCTTGAAAATATGCCGAATGGGGTGTATGCGATTGAATCAAGTTACGGGCACATCGTTTTTGATCAACAATATCTCTATGTTAAAGAAGATGGTACTGTTGAGATTATGGCAATTGATAACTATATTTTAAAACGAGTGCAAGAGCTTTATGAAACGCAAGAATACACGACGTTATCACCTGATTTGACACAAGAGCAAATCGATCGGGCCAAGGTATTAGTAGCTGATCTAGCTGAGGGACCGCAAAAAGAAGCAAATACCGCATTAATCGAAAAAGCTCAAAACATGTTCAAACAATGGCTACCAAAGGGATTAGGGAATGCCACGTTTGCACGAATTCGGTACTTTGAAGATGGCAGCAACCGATTTGTCTTTACGACAAATAGCACTCAACCTCATTATTCGTATGGTGATCCTATTTATTTTGCCCTTAAAATCAAAGATCCTGATGGAACAGTCATTTATGATCGAAAAATCAAAGGACCTGAAAAGCTAACGGCTGAAACCTTACAATGGACGTTAAAACCAGGAACAATCATTACGGTAACACATGTTGAACCAAGTCGGTTGCATGTGAATGATGATCAGCTAAAACCAAGGGGGGATCAAACCATCACCAATTATGAAATTGATGATGCGGGTAAAATCGTCAAAGTGCAACAGGATTGGAATTATACGGAGACAGACAGTGCTGTGATTTTGACGAAGTATATTGGTTCCTCAAAAGATATCATTGTTCCTAAAATGATGAATGGATTACCTGTCCAACTAAAGGCAATCAA
Source organism: Enterococcus sp. VV15 (assembly GCF_005236045.1). NCBI lineage: Bacteria > Bacillati > Bacillota > Bacilli > Lactobacillales > Enterococcaceae > Enterococcus > Enterococcus sp. VV15. The sequence continues at coordinate 34,006 of NZ_QPTY01000017.1, read as the reverse complement.
TAGCACCGTTTTACCAAAAGACATGACAAGTTTTTCGATTAGCCAGGAAGGAACTGGCAGTGTCACTTTACAGAGTAAAACGTTGAAAAGTGCCTTTGATACCTTTCCGAATTTGACTGATGTTGATCTTAGAGGATTAGATACCACAGGCGTCAAAGATTTTTCACGAATGTTCTCGAACTGTAAAAAACTGGTGAATGTTGATTTGTCTGGCATGGATACGAGTGCTGCGACGAATATGAATCGGATGTTCAATGAATGCGATAGCTTAGAAAAAATCGATCTGTCTAGTTTTGATCTAACGAATGTGACCGATAAAGGCTTCATGTTTTTTGTTTATCAGCAGAAACCATTAGTGGTGGTTACAAAAGACCAACACTTGTTGCAGTATAACTTTGCCACTGACCATCGCGTGCCACATACGTCACCTAAGTTAGAAGCAAATGGAGGTGTTTTTGCCGATAGCACGACGAAGACAACTACTGTAAAGCAGTATTTTACTTCTTGTGCGGTGACGATAGAACAAATTCAATTAGCAAGTTTTGAGGCATTTAAGGAATCGAACGTTCCTGTGCGGACAGGTTATGAGTTTAATGGGTGGAAAGTGAAAGAAACGAAAAATGAAGGTACGGTATTTGACTTATTAGATACGATCTATACTGCCAGCTGGAAAGAAACCTCTATCCATTCTGCCAGTGACAATGACAAAGTAGAGTATATTTATGACTCATTTGGCATCGCTTATTTTCCTAAAAACTTTGAAACAGATGGGACGATTTTAAATAAAGAAGGCGAACAAAGTATTCCGATTAAGAAAAAAGAATCCTTTAATGTGGGTGTGTTTGACCAACGAACCACTAATAGTCCATGGACATTGACAGCAAAACTAAAGTGGCTTAGCCAACCGATTGTCGGAGCTTATATCCAGACCACAAATGAGACAGGAAAAATCACCAAAAATACCAATGACGGGTCAAAAGAATTTGATGCCACGACTGATCTTAAAGAGTTATCAGGAAACCAAATGGTGACTGGAACGTCCCAGGCCAAGATTGAGACCGTCCCTTCGGTGGTGATGAATGGAGAAGGTTCAATGATGGATGGCGTCTATGATTACAATTTAGAAGATGTCACGTTAGAGATTCCTGCTGTTGAAAAGGTCGCCAAAGGAGAGTATCAAGCAACGATTGAATGGAACTTGACTTCTGCACCATAAGGAATAAGAACATCAATCATCGCGTGTTCGTTGATTCGTTATAGTTGAAAAATGAAACCAAGTACAATCTTCGAGAGATAGAGCTGAAAAACTTGAAAAAATCTTTGGCTATTTTCAAGTTTTTCAGCTTTTTTTGATGTGAAAGACTAAAAAATCGATTTATTTTAGTTACCCCGTCTGTCGATTAGGTTACGTTAACTTGATAAGCGAAGAAAAAATTGTTCAATAAATACTCGTTCGTTGATGATTGATTTGCGACAACTAGCTTCCGATTAAGTAAAAAAAAAAACTAAATTGCTAAAAAACACTATTTTTCATTTTTTTTGTTCTCTTTCGAAAAGAATGAAAAAGGAGATTAGACAGTCAGTTACTCCTTCTCTATAATCTCATCTTGGTAACAAAATTTAGATATACCAAGAAAGGTGAATCGAATGGATCCAATCATTAAAAATCAACTAGTTAGTTTCTACAAGAATGCAGTAGAACTCAATTTACTAAGAAAGTCGAATCAACGAAAGCTGATTTTTCTTTTAGCCGCTTTTGAACAGGGAAAATCACCTTCAATCAAACAGTTGCCTTTACAGATTGAAGAAAAAGACATCAAAAAATCTTTACGATTTGCGGATCAATGTATGGAGGAAGCATTGAAGGACATCAATCAAAAGGCTCATACAGGAACCAATAAAAATAAGCTAAGAAAATTAGTAAATGAGGCAACCAATCAAGTAACAGAGCGAGTAATCGATCAAAACAAAGCCGGATTGAATAAATTAATGATGTCTTATGACGTTAATCGATTGCATGCTAATTTTGCGAAAGCAAAGCTTTCTCCTGGTGAAATACAAAACCAAAGCAAAGCACAAGTACAGGAACTGATTCAAATGTTATCAAAACAATTAGAAGAAAAAATTCAGTACAAACTATCTTTACGAGGGCTCTACCTTAACTTACCGCTTTCAGAAAAAATAGTCCGTACGGAAGTATCATTGAAATATACACACTGTGATTTTTGGATGTACAAAAAAAGAATTTGTCAAAATCAACGGTTGACTTTAACAGAAAAAATCGAACAATCCGTTGGTATTAAATCGTTTCATCGGCCAAAAAGTAGTCAAAAAAAATCACTGAATCAGCTAATTCTTAAAGAAAAAATAGATCCGGAGGCTCATTTAAGAAAAAATTTATTGAAACAAATCAAACAATTGGAACAGAAGGAAAAGAAATTACAAGAAAAACTGTTTCATTTAAATTTCAAATCAGGAGAAGTTTCTGAGAATAAGAAATTAAAAATCAAAGAAATGCAAAAAGAAATCCAATCATTTAAGAATGAGCATTCAAGAAAACAACCATTGAGCAAAAAAATAAGTCAAGCCAAATATACCATTAAAGAGGGGTACCAAGGACCAATTAAGGTACCATCCAATTCGCTATTACGTGAATCTCAAGTAGTTAGGTAAGTAACACGAGACGTATAGGTTGTTTGGAATACTCGTTAGTATATGATTCATTCAAGTTACATAGGAATCATGCAACAAAAAAGTTTTTATACGAAAGAGGCAATGGGATGAAACGAAGAAAAAAATATACCTGCCCGTTAGAGCTAGTTCACGATATGATCCGTGGAAAATGGAAACCCATTATCTTATGGCGTCTACGACTAGGGAAAACGACACTAGCGCAATTGCAACGCGACATCGAAGGTATTTCACAAAAAATGTTATTGGAACATTTAAAAGAATTACAGATGGATGGCTTTGTTGGTAAAGAAGTAGCGACAGGGTATCCTTTAAAAACAGATTATTTTTTAACCGAAAACTATGGCAAAAAAATCCTCCAAGCATTGACAATCATGCAAGAGATTGGTAGAGAAATTGAAAGAAAACAATAAGATGGCTTTCGAGTCTACGTAGGAAGCTTACTTACAAATTTGTGGGTAATTTACGTAGTAAAAATGCTCTATTATACTATAAGTACCATAATTAGCGAAAGGATGTTGTTAAATGTATGTGATTAGTCAAGGAATTGTCAATGGCATCATTGACGATAAATATGGAAAACATGGAACGCATTTTAATGAAAATGGGATCCCAAGTTATTCACTTCCTTTTGAGATTTTTGATGTACCAAAAGGAACAAAAAGTTTTGCCCTTTTTTTAGAAGACAAGGATGCCTGTCCCATTAGTGGAGGATTTTCTTGGGTTCATTGGGTAGCTGCCAATATTACACGGACGAAGATAGCAGAAAATGAAAGTCAAACAGCGACTGATTTTGTCCAAGGACTAAATAGTTGGATTAGTATTCAAGGCGGACAGCAAGACAAAAAATTATCTGCTTGTTATGGTGGAATGGCGCCACCAAATGAACCCCATACCTATGAATTACATGTCTATGCGTTAGACACATTATTAGAATTAGAAGATGGTTTTATGTTTCATGAACTATTTCAAAAAATGGAAGGCTATGTCTTAGCTACGTATACGCTAAAAGGTAGATACCGAAACTAAGAATTGCAAACACTAGACATTAGAAGAGCCAAGTGAAAAAGGAAACGAATATTCTGGTTGTTTTGCTTTTTTACTTGGCTATTTCTTACCAAAATATTCTATAGCCAGTAAAAAATGAAGAAATTTCCTTTTATTAGGTCTTTCTCTATATAATCAAGCTAAATTAGAAATACTAAAGATAGGAGTGTTTACATATGGGAAAATTTAGTAGATTCGTTGAAGCCTTGGATCCACGAAAAAAACAGGAAGAAGGAGAGCATCCGCAAAGAAAAGAAACAACGGTTAGTTATAGAAGAGAACATAAATCTAAAGGAATGTCCAGACAACAAAAAGAAGAGATGTGCAAAAGGTTATTAGCAGAAGCTAAAATAAGCCAAGAAAATAGAAGAAGCCATTCTCCAAAACCATTGAAAGAAAGAATTCAGACTGTAACTGTACAAGTTGAAGAAGTTGAGGTAACCTATGCAGAACTTGATTTGAATGCACTTGGCAAAGGACCAAAACCACAAAACAAAGTACCAGAAACGATTTATGCAGAGATTAAAGAGCCATCGGGAGCGAAAAATCAGGAACCGATTTATGAAAATCTAAAAGGGATGACCCATCCATCACCAGAGCCTCTTTATGAACGAGTATTTCCATGGAAATCATCTGGAGAAACACAAACAAAAATTTCATTGGAAGAGATTCAGCACACAAAAGTCAATCTAGGCGCTCGTCCAAAGCGACATAATCCACCATTAGAAATGGCGCACGAGCGGTAATAGGTACAAAATGAAATGGTGGTACCAGTTAGTTTTTAAGAAATTTTTTGAATAGGAGGAGTCTAGCGTTCTTTATCGAACGAGCGACTCCTTTTTTCCGTTTTCCTTTGGGATGCAGCAGCATTGTTTTTTCTAGTATTTGTTGTGAGAAATGGAGGATTTTCGTTTCTAGTTTGTGTACATAGCTTTTCTCTAAAGGCCTCGAGATGCTGCGGATCGAGGAGCTTTTCAGTTGCATGATAGTTCGTAGCATGTAATTTTGGCAGAGATAAATCAGTTTGTTGATAATAACGATTGGCTAGGCATGATTGGAGCTTCTTTTTAAAGAAGCTATGTTGTCGCTCTTCTTTTAGAAAACAATACGTATGAAAAAGATGTTCAATTAAAGGTTCAAAAACAACGGGATCAAAGCATAATGCTTGCAAACGAGTCAATAAGATCACACTCAATGTACCATAAATGTCTTTCGTTGAGCGAACAGATGGTAGTTTCGCTTGCGTTAGATAGGTGGCTTGGAGACCCGCTAATGAGGGAGAAATATTGAGTTTTGCAATAGTACTCCGCTCTTTTTCTCCTAAGACGATTTTCAACGTGCTGTCCAACTGCTTAGCGAAACAATTACCTAAAAATGCTTGCGAAGTACTGACAAGATCACCATAGTACTCGTCTGCGGCTAACGTACTTAATTTAGCAAAAAAATTTTCCTGTAGTCCTTGTTTCTTTTTAGCGAGGGCATAATCCAAATTTTTTTTTAAGAACAATGCTTCACTAAATTGGTTTTCTATCTTAGTGAGCCCAAGTGTTAATAATTTAGTTAATTTTGTCTTATTTTCTATAGGAACCGAGTAAAAATAATTAATAATTGTTTTTTTGTGTCGAAAATGAGTGTCTGGAGCCATTATTTCAGGTAATGGCTGTTTTCTTGTAGGAATAGGCAAATGGGAGGTATCGATTATTTCTAGATAGATAAAATCCTCCGCCCTGCGTAAGATACAGCCAACTTCGTGAACAAGCCAGTTATCAGAACAATCATAGAAGATGACAGTCAAAGGCAACACTAAAAAACTTTCTTTTTTATTCGGCTTTAATTCATGGATTTCTATTTCCAGTAAGTTTGGTTCGATAGAGGCGTACAAACTATTTTCCAAGGATCTTTTTAGCATGGAAACATCAGAAGCTTGGTACTTGGCTTCATTTAATGTGAGGTAATCTTGATAGAGAGAAAACAATTCAATATTTGGCTTGTAAAAATGGTACTCGCTTAAGGGGCTATTGTTTTCCATTAAATTGAGTAATTGCACGAATAATTGGATCAATGAAGTTCCGTATTGCTCAGAATTGAGGAATTCGGTTCGTTTTGTGATAGCCAATGATTTTAATTCGGTGTAATTGGTTGTTTTATTCATTTGATCAGATGAGGTTCAGGAATTGCTATTGAGTGAAATCAATCAGAAAGAATGAAGGATTTTCCTGAACCCATTTCCTCCTTTAGTTCCATCATGCGGAAAATTTTTATCTGAAAGTGTCAATTCATTAAAAAAATTTTCTTTTTAGAAAAATTAGTAATTTTCTCTTAACTAATTATTTACGCAGTATAATGCAAAAATCAATTTCTAAGAAAAAGAAGGAAACTTTATGGAATAAGAAAGTATTTATTAGTGAAACAGCCTGAGTTGTTAGAAAAAAGTAGGGTGTTTGTGAAAAGTAGTGATGCATGGGCTATTTATGAAACAATAGGAGAGTCTTATTTTAGATCGTATAAAAAAGTCCACTACCTTTTTGAAAAAAGCAGTGAACTCTTTGAATGATTCTGAACAAAATCAATAAAAAGAGGTAGAAAACAACAAAAGAAATGTACGATAGAGGATCATCTGAGATTGTTTACCGTTCTTTCGAACACTTTTTAAGACTATCTTTGAATTTTTTTTGTTGAGCTCGTTCTTCTTTTTTGATACTGTTTTTTATTGTAGCTAAATTTTTAGGTAAGTTCGTTTGTTCTTGCCGTAGTGTTGCTCGGATAGATAAGCATTTTTTTTTATCTAGTTGAAGCAAATCAGAGGGAATCGCCGTAGTATTAATTTTACAAAGTTCTAAATCTTGACTTTTATAAAATTGATTAGTTAATAAAAGTTGAAATTTCTTTTTAAATGATTGATTGTGACGACAGCTTTTTAAAAAAGTATACGTACAGAATATATCTGTTAGCATAGGTTGAACGGCTGCTGGGTCAAATTGTAGTGTTAGTAAGCGCTCCATTAAAATAGAGGTCAAAGTCAAGTAAATATCTTTGGTGGAACAGACATTTGGAAGCTTAGCTGTTTGCAGGTATTTTGCCTGGATGCCTTCCAATGATAAGGAGTACTTTATTTTTGAAATTTCACTAAATCTAGTTTCTCCTAAAGCTGTTTTTAACGCAATATCTAATTCTTTAACCAAACAATTACCAATAAATTCTTGTGAGGTACTGGTTAATTCCCCATAATGTTCATTCACAGAGAGAAGCCTGAGCTTAGAAAAAAATACTTCAATTAAGTTAGACTGCTCCTGACCGGTATGACTTAGAGCTTCTTTTTTAGCAAGCACTTCGTTTTTTTGAGTTGAAAAGTCAGTGATACCCATAGCAAGAATAAGGGCCAATTGTTGCACTTTTGTCGATGGAATGACATAAAAATAATTTATGACATCTCTTGTATTTCGGTTGTTTGGATTCGGATCCATCGTTTGTTGTTTCTGGTTTTTTCTAATGGTATGGAATACATGCGATTTATCAAAAATTTCTAGCAAAAGATATTGGTTTTTCTTTTGAATTCGGCAACTAATCTCATGCACATCCAATGCTTCATTGGAAGCTGTGGAGTAAGCGATGGTCAGAGGTAAAACCAAAAAACTTTCTGGTTTATTAGGAATTAAGTATTGCATTTCAAATCCTAACAATGCTGGGACAATAGAAGCATACAAGCTATTATCTAAAGAATCCTTTAAAGATTCAACAGACTTAGAAGTGAAATCTTGTTCCTGTAAGGTTAAATACTCTTTGTATAAAGAAATAAGTTCGATATTCGGTTTATAGGGCACGAAATGGGTGGTCGAAATCCGATTTTCCATTAAATTAAGTAATTGTAAAAGAAGGTGAATAGATAAAATGCCATATTTTTCCGAATTTAAAAGCTCAGTACGTTGAGATTTCGCCCATGCTTTTAAGTGAAAATAATACTCTTCTTGATTCATCTCAATATTCTTCCTTTCAAATCATTGTTACGAATCATGTTTTTTAATTTTATTTAATTACTCAAATGAGCGTTCACTAATAAAATGATAAAAAAAGAGAAACCAATAGAAATATACCCCAATTAGGAGAAACAATCGTTGTGAGCGAAGGATTCTCTCTAATTGGAGTATTGTTTATTGTTATCTGATTTAGTCAGGCTAAGATTTTTAGCCAATAGCAAAAATTAAGAAAATAAAGTAAAGAATTGGTAATAGATTCAATAAGCCACCAACAACACAGCTCATACGTAAATAATTATTTGACAATTTTAAGAAACCAAAAATTGCAATAACTGTACCAATAGCACCTAGAATAAATACTGGGATGACACTTGTTAATCCCAAGACGAGGCTCGCATCATCAACAAATAATAAGAGATTGACTAAAAGACCAAATACCACACTAATCATACCTGAATACTTCATCATCATTACTCACTCCTCATATTGTTTATGAAACTAGTATAAGTGATTTTCTGATCAAACAAGAGAAAGAATCATTTTTTTATTATTATAAAAATAAATGAAAAAAATTTAAAATAACAATGAATAAATGATAGAAGCTGATGATGTGTGACATAAAATTTATAAATAGTATTCTGAAAAGATGAAAATTTTTTATCAAAACAATTTATAAGAATATTTATAATAGATTCATCGTTCTATTAAAGTTTGGATTTATAAAGAGACAATTTATTGACCCGTAACGCATAGGTTATAGGTTCGATCCCTATAGCTGGCATAAAAAATGAAGGGATTGTGACAAAAGCAAAGAACACTTTTGTTTCACACGCCAAAAACGTATAAACGGCGGGAGCAGAAGCAACTCTTTCGGAAATATGCCGAAATTTCACAAAAATTTGAGAAGCAATTTTCGGAATTTTCTTCTTATTTCTCGAAGCTGAGCGCTTCTGTCACGACCTCTTTTTTATATGTTCTAAAAAACACCTGCTATGCGAGTGGTTTCGAGGAGCATAGCAACGGTTCAAAATGATGGTTTTGGTTCTAATATACCAAATGTATTGATACGTTCAGCCAATCATGAAAAAACGGCGGCGGCTAAAGCTTGTTGAATCGCTACGATATTTTTATCTTTCCGGAATTGTAAACTTTCAGCGGGCAATTCAGCGCTAGAGATCCAAATTTTCAGTTCCGCATCTAAATCAAAATGGCCACTGGTTTCTACAGAAAAACGTGAAATGGATCGATAGGGGATTGATTTGTATTCCACTTTTTTCCCAGTGACGCCTTGCTTATCAACGATAATCAATCGTTTGTCTGTAAAAACAATTAAGTCTCTTACTAATTTAAACGCTAAATCGACGTTTTCGTTAGGTAGTAAAACGCCCGCTAGTTCTTTCTCAACAGATTTGTTGTTGTGCTGTGTCGCATTTCCCATTAATCCATCAAATAATCCTATTTTCCATTCCTCATTTCTGATATAATTATGTTTTTTTAACTTTAAATGAAAGACCGTGTTAGTATATGGTCTTGTTATAGCGTGATAGTCTTCTTAGTGACGATTATCCATCGAAAAAGGTTCATATAGGTTGTTTAACTTCTAGACAAAGTATCTAGGTGAAGCTTCCAGTCGGTTGCTAGATCTTTTGGTGTCTTTTTTTTAAAATGCCTACTTCAATTATAATGGCTACGGCTCCATGCAGTCTAGTTGAAAATCAAATAATTTCATGTGAAAAAAGAACAATTTTCGTAAATTCCTCTTATCCCTCTGAGTGCTGATTTTTTGCTATTTAGATAGGGCGTTTGAAATCGAATGAGTGGATGCTTTTGTAGAGTCGTTATGAATGACACATACTAGTCACTGTTTTTTTAAGACTTGAATTGTCAAATCAAGTGCAACACTTTATTAAAGAAGACTACATAAGGTGTTTTCCAACCTAGACACTTCCTAGATCTGCTATTTAGTTTTTCAACCATCCGATAAATCGTTGCGTCATCTACCATGTCCATCTCTTTCGATTTTGGTAGGTATTCTCGAATGAGTCCATTCGTATTTTCATTTGTTCCTCGTTGCCAAGGGGTATGAGGATCTGGAAAATAAAAAGGCACATTATTCAATGCTTCTGTAACTGCGAAATGATTGGAGAATTCTTTTCCTCTATCTAGAGTGATTGTTTTGACCGCTTCGTTTGGAATACTGCTTAAAAGTTCAATCATTTTCTCGATCACGTAAACAGCTTTCTTTCTTGGTTCCTTTCCTGCTAAAAGAAAGCGTGATTTTCGATCTGTCAACGTCACTAAACAAGCACCATCAGTTTTACCAGCTACAGTATCAGCTTCCCAATGGCTAAACCCACTTCTATCATCTGCGGATTTTGGGCGGTCATGGATCGAATGAGTAATGCGTATCTTTCCACGAGTCTCAACATGATTTTTAGTATGCCTTGTTTTTCCATGATGGCGTAATGAACGGATCAGTCCTCTATTGCCATGGGAGAGCGGTTCTGTATCAAAAATACCATTGTAAATGGCACGGTAGATTGTGATAAAACTGATGGAGAAGTCCGCATGTTCGAACTTCAAGCGGTTAGAAACTTTTTTCTGGTGACCACTGAAAATCGACAAACAAATGACGAACAATTGACCAAATTCGCAGATCATTTAGAATGTTATGACGTCCGCAGCTTTTTCTACGAGAAGCATACTTTTTTTCTGCTTTGGAAGGCGAGTAAGTTTTCTCCTTGTTTCTTCTCAGTTCACGTGAAATGGTAGACGGGCTACGATGAATGTCATTCCCAATTTTTCTAATAGAAACACCTTCTTCGTGAAGTAGAAAGATTCTTTCTCGTTCGAGTATGGTAAGATGATGATACTGGCTCATAATTCTCTTCCTCCTAGTAGTGTTCTCGAAAAACCTATTCTAGTTGGATATTGATTATGAGTCATTTTTTATGTGTTGCACTTAAAGTGTAAATTCAAGGAATAAAAAATGCTTCCTCACTCTTTTATAGATTGATTCTTCGGTTTCGTCTTTTCTGTTTCCCGTATGATATAGACGGGACGTTGTTTGGTTTCCAAGAAAATCTTCCCAATGTATTTCCCAATGATCCCTAAACATAATAGTTGGATCCCACCGATGAATAGAAAAATGGAAACCATTGAAGGCCAACCGGATGTTGGATCACCAAAGAGTAGTGCTCGCAAAATAATAAACAATATGGCAATCCCTGAGCCGACACACGAAAGTGCACCAACGAAGGAAGCGATTGTTAGTGGCGCATCTGAAAAATTGACGATGCCATCGATTGAATAGTTGAATAATTTCCAAAATGACCATGACGTTTCTCCTGCGACGCGTTCGCGATTTTCAAAAGAAATATATTCCGTTTTAAAACCGACCCAACTGAACAAACCTTTTGAGAAACGATTGTACTCAGTGAGTTCTAAGACAGCATCAACCATTTTGCGAGTCATCAAACGGAAATCTCTTGCACCATCAACCATTTCTGTGTCACTGATCTTGTTGATTAGTTGATAAAAGGCTCGCGCGAAGAAACTACGAAGTATAGGTTCCCCTTCTCTAGTCGAACGGCGAGTACCCACACAATCGATGTCAGTCGTGGTAATTTTTTCAATCATCACTGGCAATAACTCTGGTGGATCTTGTAAATCGACATCCATCACAGTGATCAATTCACCAGTTGAGGCTTGTAAGCCTGCATAAAGAGCAGCCTCTTTGCCAAAATTGCGAGAAAAAGAAACAAATCGAACGCAATCATAGTCTTGGGCTAATTGTTTGATCGCTTGTAGCGTGCCGTCTTTAGAACCATCATCAATGAATAGGTATTCAAATTCATGATCTCCCTTAAATTTTTCGACTTCAGCGAAAAAAAGAGGCACGGTCTTTTCTTCATTGAAACAAGGGACGACAATTGATACTTTCATAGTTTTAATCCTTTCATGTAGAAAATGCTTTTATCTGTTGCACGAACGTTTCGCTTGAAGGTATTCTAAAATAACTTTATCAAGCAAAGCGTTATTTAACGAAACATCGTTTTTAGTTTACCATCTATAGTAAATTTAATAAACTTTTAAATTGCAAATTTTGTAAAAATCATGGAAGATAAGTGAAATGAAATCGAATTCGCAAAAGGAGGGAAAGCCTGGATCGATTAGGATCATTAGGCGATAACATGGAAATAAAAACTACGATCGGCTCATTGTGGTTGGACGCAGATCCGTTTGGTTTGACGACTGTTTCATTCCAACCCATCGAAGAAAATGAAGAAGCCAACCAAGAACTATTACTTGAAGGAAAAAAACAACTCCAAGAATATTTTCTTGGAAAGAGAGACACCTTTGATGTACCGTTGTCAGTGAATAAAGGGACTGTTTTTCAACGAAAAGTGTGGCAAGCGTTGCGTTCGATTCCTTATGGGAAGATACGCACTTATAAACAGATCGCTTTGGCTGTTGAAAGTCCGAAAGCTGTGAGAGCGATCGGACAAGCCAATCGAATGAATCCTCTGCCAATCATCGTTCCTTGTCATCGAGTGATCGGCCAAAATGGTCAATTGACAGGCTACATGGGGAACTCCGAAGAAGGAATCGCAATCAAACGACAGTTGTTAGTATTAGAAGGTTATTTTGCAGAAAAGGAAAAAGATGGCATTTAGATATAATTGATTTGAACATGTGATGGGGAAATATTTGAAATCATTGCTTCACGTTTTCACAGTATCACTTGCTTGTCTACCGGCAGACTTTAACGTAATACTCATTTTAAATAAGCGCTCTATCAAGGGAATAACTACACTTGTATGGTTGTACTGATGAGCATATTTCTCTTGAGATGTCCAAACTTATTGGAATCGTTGGGATGTTCTTTTTTGTTGATGAATCGGCGAAATACTTGTTTCTCACGTTTTTTTAGGAATTCTTTTATGTACCTACTATCTTTAAAAATCCTATAAACGTTGAGATTGAACAAGTAGACTAAGAGGATTGTATTAATTTTTTTGCAATATTTGTCTTGGAAAGAAAACGTTGAATGAAATGGTTTAACATCCGTTTATAGAAATATAATTTAAGTTAGAAATATACATTTAAAAAAATATTTTAGTGTGGTGGATAAATGATGCATGATCAAGTAAAAATAGATTCATTATTAAGATTAGCCAAGTCTAAAAGACATAGACTAATTAATTCAAAAGAATATGGAAGTATACTATTGTAATTACTATTACAATTGTTAAATTTAGATTCTTCGTATTTTACTTTTCCAAAGTTAACACCTTATAAACAAAATATCGAATTGTTATCGTTCATATCAAGAATATGTAAAACATCATTCGGAAATGTTTAGTCATAGAAATGCTGATTTGATAGGGTCTTCACTAGAAAATAGCATATATAGTTCAATTGAACCACAACTTTTAGGTAATTATATTGATCATCTAGTTATTAATGAGCCAGATAGTTTTTTAATTTTGCCTTTGACAATTGTATTACTGGAAGAAGAAAAGGATTGGTACGCACATGAAGTGGGTGCAATTATTAAAAAAATGGAAGATGAAATCGTAGTTTGTACAATTGATAAAGCGAATATCAGCATAAAAAATAGAATAAAACTAATTCACCCTACACTCGATATGGAAATACAACCTAATAAAAAGAAGGGAATTGTAGAATATAAGTATAACATAAAAGCAACCCCAGAGAATATTGAAAAATTATCTGATATTTTGGAATTAGGTTTGTTAACGGATCTAGATAATATCGATAGAAAAATAGATTTATTAATGGAATATAATATACAAGAGCTATTATTTTCTGAGTTACGTGAGTTATCAACTTCAGAAGGATGGGGAACTAGAGAGGGAAATTATCAACAATATCTTGATAATTGTTTTGTAAAAGAGCTCGATGGCACTATTAAATTCGTATTATTTAGTGAATCTAAATCCGATATTTCAAAGAGTGAACCAAAGCAACATCTACAAGAAAAAATTCAACATCTATCAAAAAATACAAAACTATGTTCTACGAAAGAAATTTATAAAGATTTAATTGAGATTATTGACAAACAATTGGAATTGTTGCAATTTGATCCACTAGTTTACAAGAAACTGATATCTGAAATCTTTCAAAACTATTTGTATTTGAAGGAAGCTAGACAAAGTTGCCTTTTTCAAAAAAAAAATACAAACAAAAGAAGCGAGTGCAATCTATAGTCAGAGAGAGCTTCATGTTCCTAAACTTCAATCCACGAATATCAAACCTATCGATTTCAAAGTCAATATAACTTCATTAGCTAGTGAAAAAGACCAACAGTCGAAACAACATGCATAGTATCTAAACACTTTTATTAGTCTCAACCATCTTGACAAATATAAAAATTGTTCGATAAAATACAATTATTATCGCATATTTTTTACTATATACAAAACATCCACTCTTAGTCAATGCAACAACCCGTATACTTAGTTCAGTTGGCCAAAATATCCTGATCATAACCGAATGATTGTAGGCTTGAGGATTATAGAATACATAGTACTAACTAATAAAGAAGTATTAGCTAATGAACGAGACAATTAAATCCTTTAGACGAAGCTCTAATTGAAAAATATGAATTAAAAAAAGCATGATGAAAATAAAGTCATATATAAAAGACTCATTGTAAGATGAACTTAGCCACATTTTGAATAAAAAAATACGCCATAGCGAAAAATCATGTATTATTGAGGTTCCAACACCAATCAATAAGGAGATTTTCGCTATGACGCAATTTGAGAATACCACAGAATCACATAAAGGAAAACACCTATCTTATGATGAACGAGTCCTAATCGCTTATTTGAAGAATGTAAAAACATTGTCAAACCGAGCTATCGCAAAAGAATTAGGTCGTGCTCCGCAAACGATTCACACTGAAATTAAAGATGGCACCGTCACAACGATTAAACAAAGACAAAAACAAGGCGATAAGCAGTACGAGTATTATCAAACTGACTATTCAGCTCAAGCTGGTCAAACAGCCTATGATACAGCCCGAATTAATTCTGGTCGACCACATAAATGGATTGAATCAACGGCTTTTCTCGATTTTATTGATGACCAAATTTTGAATTATCATCAATCTCCTGATAGTATTATCGGTTCTGCCAAAACTCAAAATCTATTTCCTGACAATCTGATTCCATGTACTAAAACATTGTATAACTGGATTGATCAAGGATTTTTAGAAACTCAAAATCTTGATTTACCACTGAAATTAAACCGTCAAACCAAGACCGCTAAAAACAAGAAAAATAAGACCGTTTTAGGTAATTCCATTGAAAATCGCCCAGATATTGTGAAGGCAAGAGAAGAATTTGGTCACTGGGAAATCGACACTGTTGTTGGGTTAAAAACCGGTCAAGACAATGTTTTATTGACTTTAACTGAACGCAAAACTCGCTTTGAAATCATCCAAAAAATTGATGGCAAAAACGCAGCTGCAGTTACTGCTGGGATTGCTCAATTACGCAAGCAATGTGACTTCTTTTTCTCTGATATTTTTAAAACCATCACTTCTGATAATGGTGTCGAATTTGCGAATCTTTCATCCTGTTTAAATGGGGTTACCGAGGTGTTTTTCACTCACCCATATTCTTCTTGGGAACGTGGGACGAATGAACGTCATAATGGCATGATTCACCGTTTCATTCCCAAAGGCACTGAAATGCGGACTGTTTCTCGGCTACACATCAAACGTGTGGGAACCAGCTACCTAGAAAAATATTAGGCTACCAAACGCCAAGACAGGCTTTTCAAGCGGAAGCTGCGAAGCTGTTAGCTGCTTGACCTTGAGCCTCCTGTGGTGTGTAACTAGTCTGGGAAGCTTGTCGATGCCAGCCTGTCCTAGTCAGACTAACACGCCACACTCAACATCAAGCAGCACGATGGTTACTCAATAACATGATTTATTCGTTAGGGTGGCTAAGTTGTTCTTGCAATTTATCGTCATATATAAAATCAAATCTATTTTAAAAAGCAAATGAGTAAACTTTAAGTATAATAGGTATTCGATTAAGTATTACAATGAGGTCATAAAAAATTTTTTTCTGAAAAAATTAAAATCATTATTAAAAAAAAAAAAAAACTGTATTTATAATTTAACTGTAGTTTTAAATGAAAGGAGGAAAAAAATGAGTTTTGGTATTCCATGGGAGATTTGGGAAGCTGCTGCAGAAGCTGGTAAACAGAACAATCCAACATTACCACCTTTACCAATGGTTCCATCAGGTTCGTAAAATAAAAAGGAAGCGTATTTAGCATCCAGACTGTAGACAAACTCCTAAATTTGGAGCGTTGTTTACAGTCTTTTTTGCTTGTATAACCTATTTTTATTTCCTTAATTAACAATTTTAGTCAGTTTTATTCGGAAAGGTTACAAAAAGCAAGTTTTTAAGTGTGGATAAAGTCACTGTAGCGATGAAAAAATTTTATAACGTATTAATTTTTAGTTACTAGAATGAAAAAAAGGACAATTTGAGGAATATTAGCTCGAGGTGATCTTACGTTTGGATAGATCGATGGTACCAATGATTCATAATAGTATTGGAAGATGAGTCGTAATTTTGAAGAAGTCAGGCAATAGATACAAAAAGGACTCTTTATCACCAATTAGAAATGTGGATTATATTGAAGAATACTTTTCTATCTTTTTAATGCAAAAAAGATACATATATGAATAAGAAAAAAACAAGTAACGGATGTATTTGTTAAGATAGATTTATTAGGGTAACGTCTGCCGAGAGGGATAGGAACACTGTAATAAGCAATGGGATTTTTTTAGTTGAAAGGAGAGTGTAAAAATATCTAATAAATACGTATTAAAATTTAGAAAAAATTAATGATAAATAGAAGGAGAAAATCATCAAATAAATAATTTGAAAAGACGGGGGAATAAAAATGAAATTTCTACGAGTGATGGCTGTAGGAGCGACTGTTGGAGGAATAGCGTTAGCAATGACCACACAGCAAGTAGGAGCACAAGAGTGGACACCTCGTACAGTTGAACAAATCAAAAAAGATATAAACAAAAATGGCCATGAATATATAATTGTTTGGGGAGATACCTTAAGTGGCATTAGTGAAGCAACAAATATTTCCGTCCAAAAATTATCAGATATAAATAAAATTTCAGATATAGATTGGATTTGCGAAGGAAACAAATTAATTCTTAAAGAAAATGTAGCAAGTATTCAAAACAGCAGGGGGGAAATAATTGCACAATCAGAAATTCAAAATCAAGATAAAGTAAATCCTTCTCAACCAGTCGGACAACCAGTGATTTCACAGGAAACAGCAAGCACTAATAAGGCTAACAATACAGTAGCAGATAATACACAAGCTAGTGATCAAACAACAGTAACTCAAGGAAACATAACATCAAATATACCAGAAAATAAGGGGGATTCAACTCAAATACCAACACAATCAGATAATAATAGTAGCCAAGAAAACACTGGTGGAGGACAAACTACGCCATCAAATCCTGGTAGCAACGAAGAAAGTCAAGGCGGTTCAGCAAATGGAAATACTGGTGGAGGACAAACTACACCATCAAATCCTGGTAACAACGAAGGAAATCAAGGCGGTTCAATGGATGAAAACAATGGCTCAACGAATCCAAGTACGCCACAAGCACCAACGATTATAGATGGTTATATTGGAAATAGTGGTAGGTTATTTGATACTGCTTTTGAGGCTAATGTATGGGCTGATGGACAGTTAGCAGAGGATTCGATATTGGGAGCAGCTGGAAATGGCTGGCAAGGGTTTGAGCTAATTGCTGTTTTTTATAGTGATGGTTCAAAAAAATTCTCCATTAATTTTTATTAAAAATTAATGGAGAATCTTGAGGTGCTTTGTCAATCGAACTGGTGCGTTTTGTAAAATCAAGAGGCTGTAACAGAAGTATTTTGCTTCTAAAAATTTCGGTTTATTTCAAGGAGTTGGCTTTTGAATACTGTTTATCAGAGGTTATGAAATGAGCGTTTTTCTCTGAGTGATAAGGATGAGAATCTTGAAATAGCTCCTCAGATTTTGAGATTTTTTGAGTTATTACCTAAGGAAAGCTCTTGAAATGCCGTTTATTTGGAAAAAAGAGATTGCAACAAGACCTTTATCACAATCCCTTTTGTTAGTTCACTTTAATTAATATTTTTTAGTATCTAAAATGAAAATGGGACTGGATAATCAATTCTGATTCATCAGTCCCATAATTTATAGAGAACTATTCTGCAATGAGCATTTTTCACGGTCTCTGATACATAGTGTTCTAGAAGCAACTCCTTCGGAAAATTTGTCGAAATGCCACAAAAATTTGAGGAATAATTTTCGTGAATTCCTTCTTATTTCTCGGAGCTGATCGCTTCTGTCACAACCTCTGATGCACGGTATTCCAGAAGCAACTCCTCAGTCGTAAGCTAAAACTTTCCAAAATATGAGGAGCTATTCTAGAAAATTTTAGCTTACTTGCTCGGAGCTGACCGCTTCTGTCATAACCTTACCCACGGTGTTCAAAGAGCTGTCTTTCGCTAATGCTCAAGCCAAAGCGCTCTTTTCACAACCTCTAAATAGGAAAGGAAAAATTTTTTAGAAATCGCTGTGCAATATCAAAAAATACTTCTTCGTCAAGGGTATCAATATACTTGACGTTTCGGTTGGCTTGTTTAGTATAGTCGAGTGAGAATACTTGAAGCGTATTTACTTTGCTGATTTTTTCGACGTTGGTTTTGAGGTTATCACTCTGAACGGGGACAAGAAATGGGCGCTCTTTGTCACTTGTTGTGATTGGACAAACAATGATTAAATTCGTTGCAGAATTATAAGTATCTTTACTCAAAATTAACGCAGGACGCCGTTTTCTAACTTCGTAGCCTTTTGAAGGCTCAAAATCAAGAATGACAATGTCTCGCTGTCGTGGTTTATAGTTCATTCAGTTCGCTCCCCTGAGGCGTATAGTCGATGGCTAATTCAGGAAGAGAGAATTCACCTTCTTTGGCGGATTCAAAAAAATCTTCAACTTTGGGAATGAGAGCAACCGTTCCATTTTCCTTTTTGATGATTAAAAATTCTTCACCTTCTTTGATTCCTAACTTTGCAGGAATCGTGATGACAAGCGAATTTCCTTGTTTTCTGGTTTTTGTTGAAGTCATAAAGCAGTCCTCCTTTTATAGAAAGTATACCATGTAATTACATGGTAATACAATGTGGTTGCTTCGTGTTTTTACTCTCAAAGTAGGTGTTGATTCCTATTAAAAATAGGCTTCAATGTCATTTGATGGTTGAATATCATTTAAATAGTTGATTAACTGTAATCGCTTTGCATAAATTAAAAGGGGATTGTGACAAAAGGTCTTGTCGCAACCCCTTTTCTCGAATAAACGGTGTTCATAGAGCTACCCTTCGGCAATAACTCAAAAAATCTCAAAATATGAGGAGCTATTTCAAGATTTTTATCCTTATCGCTCAGGGCAAAGCGCTCTTTTCACAACCTTATCCACGGTGTTTCAGTAGTAGATTCTTCGGAAAATATGCCGAAATTCCACAAAAATTTGAGGAACAATTTTCGTGAATTCCTTCTTATTTCTCGGAGCCGATCGCTTCTGTTACAACCTTTTTTACAACTGTGTCAACCAAATAAAGAACAATGCCATAATGGTTTGTAACAGTCCGACAGATAGGCCGTAAGATAAGAAACGAGGGCCTTCTTTCATGAATTTAGCAAAATCCAAACGTAAACCGATGGCAGCTAAGGCAGTGATCTCAAACCAGTTACTAATAAAATGGGCAGTATGATCAATAAACGCTGGTAGAGTAAACAAGCTATTGATCAAACAAAAAATGACAAATCCTAAAACATACCAAGGTAAGGGCAACTTTCTTTTCGTTTGTTTTGTATGAGGTGCGTGAGTAGTAGCAACTATTTTTTTCTGCATGAATTTTTCAAATAGATAAACGACAACGACTAACATCATGATTCGTAATATTTTGAAGAGCATTGCAAATTGGACGACTGAAGAATCAAGCAAGCTGGCTCCTGCTACGACTTGACCAACGGATTGCAGTGTTCCGCCTAACAATGCGCTTTTTTCGATCAGGTTGTCGCCGAAGAGATGCAAACCTAAAAAGGGTAAGGTCAACATCATAACGGTTCCTAGTAAGTTGACAAGGGTGATGATTTGGCCTTTTTCTTCTTCTTCTGCGTGGATAACTGGTGCAATAGAAGCAATCGCTGAAGAGCCACAAACAGCATTTCCACCCGCCATCATCAGAGAAGAAGTGTCACTAAAGCGTAGTTTTTTTCCGATCCAATAAGCGCCTACGATCGTGACGCTCATCTGCAACAAAACGAACAGGATCCCTTTGATGCCAATCTGGGCAATCGTTTGGGCTGTGACGGTGGCACCTAGCAAAAAGACAGAGCATTCCAATAACTTACTTTCAGCAAATTTCGTGCCAGCAGCAAGAGATGTTTGTTTAAAAAAAGTATTTCCTAATAGGATACCCAGCAAGATAGCAACGGTAGCAGCGCCTAGTTGAGGGACTAGCACTGCCAACAATTTGCTGGCGATAGCCACCAAGAGTGCGAGTAATAACCCAGGTAAGATTTTTTGTATGTCTAATTCTTTGAAGCGATTAATGGGTGAGTGTACATTCATTTCATAAATTCCTTTCGTGATTGTTACGCAAAAAAAGAGAAGCGTAAATGATGTCTTGATAATAGTAGCATTGTTCTGTTTTTTTGACAAAACGCAAAAAGTCTTCTGCCTTTTCCATTTTTTGAAAAAGACAGAAGTTGTGTAGATCTATTAAATATTTTTAGAGAATAAGTGGTGATTTTTCCCATGTTCCTTTAGTAGGAAGAGTAGGTAATGTCCTAGAACATAAAGAACCATCACCGTAGCAATCCCACATTCGATGACTTTCAAAATGTTTAAAACACCTGTGTTCATTCCCTGTGAATCAAAGTAATGAACAGCTGTGAATAGAGCAGTTGCCGAGATCACTAATGGGAAAGTAAACGCCGCGTAACTTGGGTAAAAATGTAATTTCAATAGGTGCGGTAACATTGAAAGAACGATAAAATACAAAATTTGAGACAGGATAAACAGTCCAAGAACTAAGTAGAGGTTTGGCTGTTCAAAGTTTTTCAAGTATCCTGTTAAACAAAGAGATCCAGGTGCCGCAACGATCGTGATCAGTGGCAAGGTTGGCTGTGCCATATTTTTAACAAAAAAGACACGTTTGATAATGATTGGTAGTAAAAATACGTAGCAGGCAAGGGAAACCCAAAAGAAGATCTTACCGATAAGTGGGAAGAAACTTCCAGCTGTTACAGTAATTACACCGAAGCCCACATAAATGATGAACCAACTAGGATAAACGGCTTCAATCGAGAGATCCGCTTTTACAACATGATGGTACGTAAAATAAAGAACCAACACGATTTGGAAGACCACTGCACTTAGCCAAATCGCCTTCACGAGAGGAGCGATACTCGTAAATGAAACGAAGTAAGTACAGATGACCATTAATGCCATAGTAAATGTTGGTGAAACAGAACCAATAATTGGGTCATGTAACATTTGTCTTGTATGTTCAAATAGAATGAATAATTTAATAAACATCAAAACCATCAAGATTATGCTTATACAACCGATAAGATTACCTAATGAAACCAAATGATATTCTTTGAATAGATTTCCTAAAGAAGCCAAACCAAGAATCAGTCCGCAAATTGGAATTGGAATAATCTTCAAAAAATTCTTCATTTACATTCTCCTTCTATAAATTTTTTTGCCAGAAACTGTATCAAGAAAACTCAAGGTGTAGCGATAAGTAATTGGAAAGGGTTGATAATAATTCGAACAAATTTTTTTAAACTGTTCAGTGGGAAATAAACAAATATGTTAAGAGTTTTTTACTTATCGCTACTTGAACAAGGTCGTTTGTTCAAACTCCCTGAGTAATGATTGGAAAAAGGATCTGTCCTCTTTCCAATTTCAAGCGATGTGCTTTACACTTACTATTATAATCATTTTCTGTTATATTTAAATCAAATAGTTATTATAGCAATTATAATAAAAAGTTATGGAAGTGAGCTTATGTTGAAATTATTGACAACTTTTCGCGTTGTTTATGAAACGAGAAACTTTTCACGTACTGCAGAACTATTGTTTTTATCCCAACCAGCTGTTTCAAACCAAGTGAAACAGTTAGAAAGAGAGCTAGGCGTCATTCTTTTTGAAAGGAATGGCAGAAAAGAAATGAGACCAACAAAACAAGCCGATCTTCTCTATGAACGAGCGCTGATCCTGTTGGAAGAATGGCAAGTAACACAACAGCAACTATTAGATGAACAAAATGAAGAAGAAGTATGCCGGATCGTTGCTTCGCATACATTTGCAGTATATTTGTTGCCGAAAATTTTGCGTTATCTGATTCCAAAATTCCCAAAAGTAAATTTTGTTGTGGCTTTTGCCAATTCCCATGACTCGTTGGATCAAATTGCGAAGCATGACGCTGATTTTGGTTTTATTGAAAAGCCCTTGGAAACGTCAGGAGTACAGCGGTTTTCTTTGATGGAAGATGAATTGGTGATTGCTGGTGATTCAGAAAGTAAACTTTGGCTAGTCAGAGAATCGACTTCTGGTGTTTTTCACTACACTCAACGCTATTTTCAAGAAAAAAATATTCATGGAAAGAAGATGCTCGTTAAAAGTAATGAGGTAATTGCAGCCTTACTAAAAGAAGGAGTTGGCCGATCGATTTTATCGAAACGCGCGGTACCAGAAGGCGTGAAATTTGAATCTGTAGAGTATAAACGGAAATTTTACCTCGTTCAGCGAACCAATCTAGTTTCAGAAGTTCTCCAGTCGATTGCCAAAGAAATACTTGTTTACAATGAAATCTATCAAAGAAAAGAAAAAGACCATCGAGAATAAAGACACGTTTCTTTGAGATTTCTGCAAAGAAACAACTTGAAAATGAGACAGATATGCTTAAATGAGGGAGAGTTTAAAATTTCTCAAATGTCCTTGCTTTAACTTTCTTTTATTTAGGGAGACCGCTATAATAAAGAACAGTATGGTTTTTAAGAAAAGGGATGAAACATGGAAAAAAAAGTAAAAGCTTCTAACGATAACCGGATCGATTATGGCGTGATTTTACCGGTCTTTTTATTATGTTTGATTGGTTTACTGTCTTTATACGTTGCGCTTAGTCATGATCCCAACAATCCGTCAGTAATAAAGGGAGTAGGCATGCAAGTTCTTTGGTACTTAGTCGGATCGGTTGCTATTATAGTGATTATGCATTTGAATTCAAAATGGATCTGGAAACTGACTCCCTATCTATACGGACTAGGATTAGTAGTCATGGCGCTCTTATTGAAATTTTATGATCGTAATTTAGAAGCGTCTACAGGTTCGAAAAACTGGTTTAGTTTTGGTTCCTTCACTTTTCAGCCCGCTGAATTGATGAAAATCGCGTATATATTGATGATGGCACTGATCGTCACGAAACATAACACGCAGTTAAAAGAACGGACAGCAAAATCAGATTTTTGGTTGATAGGGAAAATGTTGATCGTGACACTCCCTGTTTTAGCACTGATCATGGCCCAAGATGATTTTGGGACGATGCTTGTCTTTTTAGCTATTTTTGGAGGAATATTCCTCATGTCAGGAATTTCTTGGCGAATCATTGTGCCTGTGATTGCTTTAGCTGTTCTTGTTGGCGCAGGAACGATTTTTTTAGTTACTACAGACGGCGGAAGAGAATTGCTCTATAAAGTAGGCTTTAAATCATATCAGTTTGCCCGCATCGATTCCTGGCTTGATCCGTTTCACGATACCTCGGGCATGAGCTATCAGCCTGCTCAAGGGTTATTAGCCATCGGAACGGGTGGTTTGTTTGGGAAAGGATTCAATGTAAGTAATATCTATGTGCCCGTGCGTGAGTCAGATATGATCTTTACAGTCATTGGTGAGAATTTTGGCTTTATTGGCGGCGCCTTTGTCATTTTCTTGTATTTTATCTTGATTTATCGTATGATACGGGTCTGCTTTGATACGAATAATGAATTTTATGCGTATATCGCAAGTGGCTTGATCATGATGCTCTTGTTCCATGTCTTCGAAAACATTGGTGCAAACATTGGCTTATTACCATTGACCGGGATTCCTCTTCCTTTTATCAGCCAAGGGGGATCATCCATTTTAGGAAATATGATCGGTATCGGTTTGATCTTATCAATGAGATACCAAAATGAGGCACCTGCAAAAACTTCTAGGAGGTAATAATAGTTGTATCGTTTTTATTGGTACCCTAAATGTTCAACTTGCAAAAAAGCAAAAGCTTGGTTAGATGCACATCACATTGACTATCAAGTCGTTGATATGATTGCAGATACACCATCAGCAGAAACTATCGAAGAATGGCTCACCCATAATGAAATACCGATGCGCCGTTTATTCAATACAAGCGGAATGAAGTATCGGGAGTTAGGGCTGAAAGATCAAATCGCTGATTTTTCAGTAAAAAAAGCTAGTGCTGTTCTTTCTACTGATGGAATGCTCATCAAACGTCCGTTGATCGTCAAAGACAAACAACTCGTTGCAATTGGCTTTAATGAAAAAACATACGAAGGAGTATTGATATAAAATGGCTGGGAAACACTTGAAGAAAAAAAATAATCTTTGGATATTGTTCAATGGCAAAGAATATTGTGTTGGCTTAACGAATGAAGCGCAAGAAGAACTTGGGGATATCACTTTTGCGAATTTACCAAAAGAAGGACAAACTTTTAAAAGCGGTGAACCGTTGATCGAAGTGGAAGCAGAAAAAGCAGTCAATGAATTTGCTAGTCCGTTGTCAGGAACCATTTCTTCTGTGAATGAAAAAATCAATGAAGACATCAACATCTTGAATGATGAAGATGAAATGAATGCATGGATCTTGAGTTTCAAAGAGGTCGATCCCAAAGAATTTGAAGAAATATAAAACAAGAACTTTCAGAAAATAGTAAAAAGCTTTGGGTAAAATATTGACACGTAATTTTACAACTGCTATAATCAGAACAATCATAGATAAAGCTTTGAAAAGAAGAGTACATGTCATAGACGTTTGAAGAGAGCCCTGTCTGCTGAAAATGGGTAACGAACATGAGATGGAAGATGGTCTTAGAGCAGAGTAAGTGAGCCATGGCAAACTTACTACGGGAGTGCCCGTTAAAGCACAGCGGTATACGGAACTGTTTTTGAAGATTCTATCCAAGTACTGTTTAAGGTTGTTATTGTGAAATAGCAGCGAATCAAGGTGGTAACACGGAAGTTTAAGCTTTCGTCCTTTTGCTTAAAGCAAGGGGACGAAGGCTTTTTTGTTTCTAAGTAAAAAATAAAAGGAAGATGTGAGCGATATGTCATTGATCCAATTAACGAATGTCAAAAAAACATTCGGTGGAAAAAATGGAACGATCCAAGCAGTAGATGATGTTTCATTAAACGTTGAAAAAGGTGATATTTATGGAATCGTCGGTTATTCCGGAGCAGGCAAAAGTACGTTAGTTCGACTGCTGAATGGATTAGAACTACCCACTAGCGGAGAAGTAATCGTCAACGGTCAAGAAATCACTAAATTGAAAAATAAAGACTTAAGAAGTTTTCGTAAAAAAATCGGGATGATTTTCCAACATTTCAACTTGTTATGGTCACGAACAGTGTTAGAGAATATTCAGCTTCCTTTAGAATTGGCTGGAGTTCCTAAAGCAAAGCGCAAAGCACGTGCGGAAGAATTACTCGGTCTGGTTGGTTTAGAAGGACGTGGAAACGCATATCCTTCTCAATTATCTGGTGGCCAAAAACAACGTGTCGGGATTGCCAGAGCGTTAGCCAATGACCCAGAAATCCTGCTTTGTGATGAAGCAACTAGTGCATTGGATCCACAGACGACAGAAGAAGTGCTAGATCTCTTGTTAGCGATCAATAAAAAATTGAATTTGACAATCGTCTTGATCACACATGAAATGAACGTCATTCGTAAAATCTGTAATAAAGTAGCAGTGATGGAACGTGGGAAAGTCGTTGAAGAAGGCGATGTCTTGACGGTCTTTAGGAATCCAAGACAAGAAGTCACAAAGCGGTTTGTACAACAAGATATCGAACCTGAAGCAGATTCGAGTGAATTGTTAGCGACATTGATCAAAGAAAACCCTAAAGGACGCTTAGTCACTTTGACATTTAATGAAAAGAATGCCAATGAACCAGTGATTTCACAGGCAATCCGTAAATACAATGTAGATATCAATGTGGTCTACGGAAAAATCAAACAAGCAAAAGAAGGCTCTTTTGGTTCTTTGACCACTCTGATGACAGGAGAGGAAAAAGAATTGGATCAAGCAGAATTGTTTATTAAAGAACAAGGTGTTGGGGTGGAGGTGATCCACCGTGGATAAAAGTTTTGCAGAAACGTACCTAGATTTTAGTAAAATCAATCCAGAAACAATGCAACAGGCGATTATCGATACTCTCTACATGACTTTGATCTCCATGGTCTTAGTCACGATTATCGGGCTGATCTTAGGCTTGATCTTGTACTCTATCGGGCGGAAAAATAAGCCATATGCACGAATCATTTATGGGATTGTTTCAATCATCAGTAATATTTTCCGTTCAACGCCGTTCATGATCTTGATGGTCTTGATCATTCCATTTACAAAAGCGATCGTGGGAACGATGTTGGGAGCTGAAGCAGCAATTCCAGCGCTAGTTCTATCAGCAGCTCCTTTTTACGCACGTTTAGTTGAAATTGCTTTTCGTGAAGTAAGCCCAGGCGTAGTGGAAGCAGCTGATGCAATGGGTGCCAGTTATTGGGAAATCATCTGGAAAGTTCTGATTCCTGAAAGTGTACCTGCACTAATTTCTGGATTGACAGTTACAACGATTTCGATGATTGGGTTTACTGCCATGGCGGGTGCAATCGGTGCTGGTGGACTAGGTGGCCTTGCTTGGCAAGAAGGCTACCAACGTGGTAATCTGACCGTGACATTTGTTGCGACTTTAATTATATTAGTCATTGTTTTTATTGTTCAAGGAATCGGTGATTTCTTAACGAAGAAAACAGATAAAAGATAGTAAGATATAGGGGGATATAGGATATGAAAAAGAAAATTTTTGGATTTGCAGCAGCATTATTGCTGACTGTGGGATTAGCTGCTTGTGGCAACAGTGGCGACACGAAGGACTCAGCATCAAGTAGTAAAAAAGATGATACAACTTTGAAAATCGGTGCTTCACCAACACCTCACGCGGAGATTTTGGAACATGTCAAACCATTGTTAAAAGATGAAGGAATCAAACTAGACATCGTTAAATTCGATGATTATGTCTTACCGAACCAATCATTGGAAGAAGGAGATATCGATGCCAACTACTTCCAACATATTCCTTACTTAAACAAAGAAATCAAAGACAAAGGATATGATTTTGTCAATGCGGGTGCTGTCCACATCGAACCAATGGGCTTGTACTCAAAGAAAATCAAAGATATCTCTGAACTAAAAGATGGTGCAACAGTGATCACTTCAAATTCAGAATCTGACTGGGGAAGAATCATCACGATCCTCAAAGATGCTGGCTTAGTGAAAGTCAAAGACGGTGTTGATTTGGAAACAGCGACATTTGATGATATTTCTGAAAATCCTAAAAACTTGAAATTCAATCACACGATCGATCCATCATTATTAGCTTCAACGTATCAAAATGATGAAGGCGACCTAGTGGCAATCAATGCAAACTTTGCTTATGGTGCCGGTTTGAATCCTCTAAAAGATGCAGTGTTGCTTGAAAAAGACAATTCACCTTATGTGAATATCATTGCTACACGTAAAGGGGACGAAAATAGCGACAAAATCAAGAAATTGATTGAAGTCCTACACCGTGAAGATGTGCAAAAATGGATTGAAGACAAATGGGGCGGTTCTGTTAAACCTGTAGATGCAGACGCAAAATAAAAATGTTGAAAAATGATGAGGTCAAAAAAAAAAAACTAACTTTTGGACGCCGTTTATTCAGAGTTAGAGTCTGTAGCAAAACTGATTTTTAGTTTTGTCCCACACTCATCCAAAGAGTGAGATAAAAGAGAGTTTTAACTTTTATCTTGCTCTTTTTTTATTTCACTTTATATATATTATTATTTAGAAATCATGATTTAATGATAATGCGTGAAAAAACATTTGATTTTAAGCACTTATAACGTTGCGATTCATTCTCAATTAGTCTAAAATGGGTGAGAACGAAACAGAATTTGGAGGTAATTTGGCATGTCTGTCTTAGAAATAAAAAATTTACATGTGTCGATTGAGGAAAAAGAAATCCTTAAAGGCGTCAATTTAACAATGAAAACAGGAGAAATCCACGCAATCATGGGACCTAACGGAACTGGGAAATCAACGTTATCTGCTGCAATCATGGGTAACCCAAACTACGAGGTAACAGAAGGCGAAATCTTGTTTGATGGGAAAAATATATTAGACTTGGAAGTCGATGAACGTGCACGACTAGGTCTGTTTTTAGCCATGCAATATCCAAGTGAGATACCAGGAATCACCAATGCCGAATTCATGCGAGCAGCAATCAATACCAAACGTGAAGAAGACAACAAGATGTCTGTGATGACATTTTTGAAAAAATTAGATGAAAAAATGGCTCTTTTGAATATGCCAGAAGAAATGGCTGAACGTTATCTAAATGAAGGTTTTTCTGGTGGGGAAAAGAAACGAAATGAAATCCTACAACTATTGATGCTCGAACCAACTTTTGCCATTCTAGATGAAATCGATTCTGGACTAGATATCGATGCATTGAAAGTCGTTGCAAAAGGTGTCAATGAAATGCGTAACAATGAGTTTGGTGCATTGATCATCACCCATTATCAACGCTTATTGAACTACATCACACCAGATGTGGTGCATATCATGATGGAAGGCCGAGTAGTGATGACTGGTAATGCGGATCTTGCGAAACGTCTGGAAGCCGAAGGATATGCGGGAATCAGTAGAGAATTAGGAATCGACTACAAAGAAGAAGAAGCGTAAGGAGGAGCAGACATGAAAGAGAAGAAATGGCTCGAACAACTTGACGCTGTCACAAATTTTTCTTTAAGCAAAGGCGAACCTGAATGGATGACGAAATTTCGCCAAGAGGCCTTAGCTAAAGCCGATGAACTACCACTTCCCCATATTGATCGTGTAAAATTCCATCGTTGGCCACTATTCGATATCGAAGACATGGCAGATCAATATAGTGAAGTAGGCAACGTCGCTGTATTTGATGAGATGAAAGATAATCCAGTGCTCGTCCAACAAGGTACATGGACAACATTTGAACAATTATCAACTGAATTAGCTGAAAAAGGCGTCATTTTTACTGATCTGTTCACTGCACTGCAAGAACATCCTGAGTTGGTCAAAGAATACTACATGCAAAAAGCTGTAAAAATGGACGAAGACCAATTGACAGCTTTGCACGCGGCATTCATGAATACCGGATTGTTTTTATATGTCCCTAAAAATGTGGTGATCGATGAACCAATCGAAGCACTATTTTTCCAAGCTGGCGACATTGCACAACATTACTTTAAGCATGTGCTGATCGTAGCCGATGAGCATAGTGAATTTTCTTACTTGGAACGATTCCAAACCACAGGGGAAGAATTGAAAAAAGTATCAGGAAATATCGTTGTTGAAGTCATCGCTAAATCTGGTGCAAAAGTGAAATATTCAGCAGTCGATCAATTAGGTGAATCAATCACTTCTTATATGAATCGCCGAGGATACATCATGCGCGATGCCACAGTTGATTGGGCAATCGGTGTCATGAACGATGGCAATGTGATCGCAGATTTTGATTCTGATCTAGTAGGAGAAGGAGCACACGCAGAAGTGAAGATCGTGGCAATCAGTTCCGGAAAACAAACACAAGGGATTGATACACGGGTAACCAATAAAGCACCTCATACGATTGGCCATATCTTGCAACACGGCGTGATCAGAGAAAGAGGAGCCTTAACATTCAATGGAATCGGTCATATCTTAAAAGGTGCAAAAGGTGCAGATGCACAACAAGAAAGCCGAGTATTGATGCTTTCAGATAAAGCACGAGGAGATGCCAATCCGATCTTGTTGATTGATGAAAATGAAGTAACTGCAGGACATGCCGCAAGTGTCGGGCGCGTCGATCCAGAAGAAATGTATTATCTAATGAGTCGCGGTCTACACAAAGAAGAAGCCGAACGCTTAGTCATTCGTGGTTTCTTAGGTTCAGTGTTAACAGCTATTCCAGTAGAAGCCGTACGAAAAGAATTAGTGGAAGTTATCGAAGGGAAGTTGAAAGCATGATTTCAGCAGAAAAAATCCGACAAGATTTTCCCATTCTTTTTCAAGAAGTCAATGATGAATCCCTTGTTTATTTAGACAATGCGGCAACCACCCAAAAACCAAAAGCTGTTTTAGACGCCTTGAAAGATTATTATGAACATGAGAATGCCAATGTCCATCGTGGAGTGCATACTTTAGCTGAGCGTGCCACGAATTCATATGAAGCCGCAAGAGAAAAAGTGCGAAGCTTCATCAACGCCTCTGAAACTGCGGAAGTGCTATTTACTCGTGGAACAACTACAAGCCTAAATTGGGTCGCACGAAGTTTTGGTGAACAGTTTATCCATGAAGGTGATGAGATCTTGATTTCTTATATGGAACATCACTCAAATGTTATTCCTTGGCAGCAATTAGCCAAAAAAACGGGCGCAAGCTTAAAATATATCGAGTTGACGGAAGATGGCTTTTTAGATATGGAAAAAGCCAAAGAACTGATCAACAGCAACACAAAGATCGTATCGATTGCTCATGTCTCAAATGTCCTTGGTGTCATCAATCCAGTTGAAGAACTGGCACAAATGATCCACGAACAAGGCGGCATCCTAGTAGTTGATGGCGCGCAATCTACACCACATATGGCAATTGACGTACAACAAATCGATTGTGACTTCTTTGCTTTCAGCGGACACAAGATGTGTGGGCCAACAGGTATCGGTGTATTGTATGGCAAAAGAAAATGGCTCGAACAAATGGAACCCGTTGAATTTGGCGGAGAAATGATCGATTTTGTCGAGTTGTATGACAGCACTTGGAAAGAACTCCCATGGAAATTTGAAGCAGGGACACCCAATATCGCAGGAGCAATTGCTCTAGGCTATGCAATCGATTATTTAAAAGCAATAGGCATGGAGAACACTCATCACTATGAAGAAGAGTTAGTCGCTTATGTGTTGCCAAAATTACAACAAATCGAAGGGCTAACGATCTATGGTCCACAAGATCCAGCAAAACGTACAGGTGTGATTGCCTTCAATCTTGACGGTCTCCATCCGCATGATGTGGCAACAGCCCTTGACATGGAAGGAGTAGCGGTCAGAGCAGGTCACCATTGTGCGCAACCGCTACTGAAATGTCTACAAGTCGCGGCCACTGCACGAGCAAGCTTTTACTTTTACAATACAAAACAAGATGCGGATCGTTTAGTCGATGCAATTCTCGCAACAAAGGAGTTTTTCCAACATGGCACTATCTAAACTAGACAATCTTTACCGCCAAGTCATCCTTGATCATTCCTCCCACCCGCATCACCGAGGAACGTTGAGCGCATCAACCAGCAAGATCGAATTGAACAATCCCACTTGTGGCGATGTCATCGAATTGCAGATCGAAGTTGACGATGGAATCATCAAGAATATCGCATTTGATGGCAGCGGCTGTTCGATCAGCACAGCCAGTGCATCTATGATGACAGATGCAGTCATCGAGAAGTCAGTCGAAGAAGCAGAAAAGTTAGCCGTTGATTTTTTACAACTTGTCCAAGGTAAAGAAGTAGCAGATCTAGATAAGTTAGGAGATGCAGCAATGCTAAGCGGTGTCGCTAAATTTCCTGCCAGAATCAAATGTGCCACTTTAGGCTGGAAAGCTTTAGGAAAAGCAATGGAAGAAGACGGTACTGCAACCTTCCATCATTACCATAAGGAAGAGGAGTGAGAATATGGGCGTACCAGAATTAGAAGAATACAAATTTGGTTTTCACGATGATGTAGAACCAGTTTTTAGTACAGGAGAAGGACTAACAGAAGAAGTTGTTCGCGAAATGTCTAAAATCAAAGGCGAACCAGAATGGATGCTTGAATTTCGCTTGAAATCACTAGAAACATTCAACAAAATGCCAATGCAAAGTTGGGGACCCGATTTATCAGACATTGATTTCAATGCCATCAAATATTATCAAAAACCAAGTGACAAGCCAGCACGTGACTGGGAAGATGTTCCAGATAAAATCAAAGAAACCTTTGAAAAAATCGGTATACCAGAAGCCGAACGTGCATACTTAGCCGGCGCTTCTGCCCAATACGAATCAGAAGTCGTCTACCATAACATGAAAGATGAATTTGAAAAGTTAGGGATCATTTTTACAGATACAGATTCTGCCTTAAAAGAATATCCAGAACTATTCAAGGAATATTTTTCAAAACTTGTTCCACCAACAGACAACAAATTAGCTGCTCTCAATTCAGCCGTTTGGTCTGGTGGTACATTCATCTATGTACCAAAAGGCGTGAAAGTCGATGTCCCATTGCAAACCTACTTTAGGATCAATGCAGAAAACACAGGACAATTCGAACGTACACTGATTATCGTAGATGAAGGCGCCAGCATCCACTATGTCGAAGGCTGTACTGCGCCAACCTATTCCAGCAATAGTCTACATGCCGCAATCGTCGAAATATTTACTAGAAAAGATGCGTATTGCCGGTATACAACGATCCAAAACTGGTCTAGCAATGTCTACAATCTAGTAACTAAACGCGCAAAAGCTTATGAAGGTGCCACAGTCGAATGGATCGACGGCAACTTAGGTGCAAAAACAACAATGAAATACCCAAGCGTTTACTTAGACGGGAAAGGCGCACGCGGCACGATGCTTTCAATCGCATTCGCCGGAGCCAACCAAGTCCAAGACACAGGAGCGAAAATGATCCACAACGCACCAAACACTTCAAGCTCGATCGTTTCAAAATCAATCTCAAAAGACGGCGGTGAAGTAAACTACCGTGGACAAGTAACTTTTGCAAAAAACAGCCCAGGCTCTATTTCCCACATCGAATGTGATACGATCATCATGGATGAGCTATCCAAGTCTGATACGATCCCATTCAACGAGATCCACAACAGCCAAGTCTCTCTAGAGCACGAGGCCAAAGTCTCAAAAATCTCAGAAGAACAACTCTATTATCTAATGAGCCGCGGCTTGACCGAAGCCGAAGCCACTGAAATGATCGTCATGGGCTTCGTCGAACCATTCACCAAAGAACTACCAATGGAATACGCAGTCGAACTGAACCGATTGATCAGTTATGAGATGGAAGGTAGTGTAGGTTAACCCTGTTATAGGAGCTAGACCCCTTGATATATAAGGGCTCTAGCTTTTTTGTTTTGATAAAAATATTAAAGGTCTGTGCTTTTGTCTGTATCTTGTTTTAGAATCCTACAAAATTCGCGAACTTATTAGCTGTTTTTTCTGCTTCTTCTGGCATTACATGAGAATAAATCTCTAAGGTAATTTTTATATCCTTATGCCCTAGTCGTTCGCTAACCTCTTTGACAGGTACGCCAGCTTGTAATAATAGACTAGCATGTGTATGTCTAAAGTGATGTGGTGTAATCTGTGGCAAATCATATTTTTTTATTAGATACTTTAACCAGTCATTTACAACTTGCGGATAATATAATTCATTGCGTTCGTTAGTAAAAAGATATTGTTCATCACTAGATGTATTAAAACCTAGCGCTAAATAGTCTGTACGTTGCATTGTACGCCATTTTGATAGTACCTTAAGTGTTTCATCATCTAAACTAATTATACGGTTACTAGAAGATGTTTTAGGCGTTTGAATGAGTATCTTATTATTTTCATCAAGCGCTAGAGTTTTACCAATCATCACGCATTTATTTGAAAAATCAATATCTTTCCACTGCAAAGCAAGCAATTCGGATTTTCTAGCCCCGCTGAAAGCTAGTAAGCGAAAAAAAGTCATTTGCTTATAATTTCCAAATTGCTTTAAAGTCAAGTCCATAATCCTGTGTAAAATACTATACAATGTTTTACCGGTCTCTCATTGATCAAACTTAATATATTTTC